>RFHN01000092.1 GCA_003695835.1 Armatimonadota bacterium | reverse complement strand
GGCCGGAGGTCTTCTATCAGTTTCGGGAGGCCGTCCGCGGCATGGCGGATGCTTCGGAGGCGCTGCGAATACCCGTGCTGAGCGGCAACGTAAGCTTCTACAACGAGACGGAGCGGGGGGAGGTTTTGCCCACGCCGGTCGTCGGCGTCGTCGGAATCCAGCGGGGTTCTGCAACGCCGCTTCCCAGCGCCTTTCCGAAGAGTCGGGGCTATATCTACCTCTTATCGGGACATTGGTATCCGCGGCAACAAGGTCTGGGCGCAAGCGAGTATCTGCGCATCGTCCACGGTATTGAAAATGGGCAACCTGATCAACCCGATCTAAAAAGCGAGGCTGCGCTGATCGAGTCGCTCGTCCAGATCAGCGAAGAGGGTCTTGCCGCCTGCGCGCATGATATTTCGGAAGGTGGATTGGCCGTGGCGATCGCGGAGATGTGCATTCCGAACGGCGTCGGATGTCACATTCTATTGGATTCCGAGGAACATTATGTGAAACACATTCTCGGACCAGTGCTGGAGAACATGATCCAGAAAGGCAACGCGCCGTCAGAAGCGATTTACCACTCTCTTCTGGACGAAGAGCGACAACACGACCCGTGGGCGTTTTCCGAGCGCGTGGACGCCCATCTGTTCGGGGAGACGCCGGGCCGCGTGCTTCTCGGGCTTCCTTCCGAGCTTTGCGCATCCGGCGCCGTGGACCGGCTGCTCGAGATCGCGGCGGAGAAGGGCCTCTCCCTCAACTGCATCGGTTCCTTCGATATGGCACAGCGCGTGATTCAGTTCATCCGGCCGGGTGAGAGTTTGCTGAAGATTAGCGTGGAAGAGGCGCGTGACGCCTATGAGAGCGCGCTCCCAAGCCTTATGGAGACAAGATAAATGGCAGTCGTTTACGAGAGTTTTGTGGACATTCTTTGCGAGCCTGAGGCGGCGCTCGAGGCCGTCGGCAACCTGTATGAACGAGGACACTATCTTCCCTCGGGCGTCATGGCGATCCGCGAGTTGGCGCCGAAACCGTTTAGCGAGTCCGGAGCGTTTCTACCGGGTCAACGCGTCTCGTACTTGTACGACGGAAAGACGTTCGAGCACGAAGTCACCGAGGTGAGAATGTGGGACGAAGCCGAGGCGAACGTGAAGGAAGTCATCCGCTCAAGCAGTTCAGGGGAAATGCTGGAGTGGCGTCTCTCGGAATTGACCCCCGGCACTATTCGCGTAACTCTGATGTATCATGCCAACGTAAACCCGATCGCGAAGATGGGCCTGGCGCGCTTTGCGAAACGGTTCTGGGGTGAAGCGCTCCAACGGCTGAAAGTTCACTTGGAGGACAAGAAGACGTTCTCGGGGCCCAGAACCTGGGTGCCGAAGTCTCCTGAGCTTTAGTGCTCCGGCTGCTTCTTCGGCTCAGGGCGAAGAGGACACGGGTTGTGCGGTGCGCGAGTTTTACGCGTGATGAGATACACCGCAACGCTGACACAACACAGAGTCAAGAGGGCCTTCGCCCACACGGCCCATTGCGTCAGCGCCAGAGACAACCCGAGTGACAGAGCGATCATCGAGACCGCGAGGATCTTGTGCGGAAGGCTGATGCTTCGATCCTCCCGCCATGCGAGGATCGGCGGCCCCAATCGAGGGTGCTCCAACAGCTTGCGCTCCAGAGCCGGGTTGCTCTTCGCGAAACACCAGGCCGCCATCAATACGAAAATCGTCGTCGGCAAGCCCGGAACGAACAATCCGACCGTCCCGATCGCGACGAAAAGAAAACCGGCGCCCGTCAGCAAGAGCCGCACGGCCTTATTTTAGCCGGTATCGGATTGGCGGCGCACGCGGAGAACGTGCTCGCCGTACTGGACCGTATCACCCTCTCGCAGTTTTCTGCCCCGCCTGCGCTCGACTTCGCCGTTCACGCGGATCGCGCCCGCTTCGATCAATGACTTCGCCTCGGCGCCCGTGCCCACGAGGCCTGCCCACTTCAGAAGCTGGCTGAGAGTGATGAATTCCGTATGGATCGAGACGTCTCTCAAGTCTTGCCCGTGGACTGGCGACCCGTATTCACCAGCGTCGCGCCACTCACCCACTGGAATCCCAGCTGTTGATAGAACAGGACGGAACGAAGATCGCACAGGACGTCCAGTTTATAGAAGTCTTTGTAGCGCTCAACAGCCGCTCGCACCAGCGCTTTGCCAATGCCGCGCCGCTGGTACTCGGGACGAACCTCGAGCAATGGGATGTAGGCGATGTAAAAGCCATCGGTGAAAACTGTGATGAAGCCGACCAACTTCCCGTCAATTCGCGCCAGGCAGTACTCGGAAGCGCCCTTGAAGGCGCGGTAGGCCACTTCCGGCGAGGGAGGATTCTCCCATCCAACAAAGAACCCCTCGAACTCCTCCGGCTTTAGCGTCTCGTCATTCCAAATCAGCTCGAACTCGGGCATGCCGCCATTGAACCCTAAAACGCGTCGGCGGCGTAGGGGCGACCGCCCAGCCCTGGTTCAGGCTCATAGATCAGGAATTCCACTTCCGGAAGAGCCTCTTTCATCCTTTCCGCCAAGCGCCGCATTCCAGGCTGCTCGGTCGCGTAGTGGCCTGCTTCGAGGATCACAAAACCGGAAGCAGCCGCCTCCACCGCCTGGTGGTGGCGAACTTCGCCCGTGATCAAAGCCTGGCAGCCTGCGCGCATCGCCTCGCTCCACACGTCTCCACCCGAACCGCCGACGACGGCAACCGATTGGATCCGAGCGCCTGCAGGGCCGTAGGCCCGGACCTGAGTAGAGAGCTTCTGCTCTACGGTCGCTGCCAGTTCGCCAACCGAAACCGAAATCGGTAACTCGCCTCTCCGTCCGAGACCGAACGGCTCGGGACCCAGCGGGTAGAGGTCGAAAGCCGGCTCGTCATAAGGATGGGCCTCGAGCAGCGCCCGGATCGCGGCCGCCTTCCGACTTCCAGGGACGAGCATCTCTACCCGCACCTCTTCCACAACCTCGCGCTTGCCGACGGAGCCGATCAAAGGGTTGGCTCCCTGTTGGGGCTCATAGGTTCCCATTCCCTCGCTCAGGAATGCGCATCGGTCGTACAAACCGATCCTTCCGCAACCCGCGGCGCTAAGCGCGTCGAGGACCCCGTCCACGTGCTCCGCGGGAAGAAAAGTAACCAGTTTGAATCGCGAAACCTCTATGTTTGGGGCGATAGATTGAATGTTTCCAAGCCCGAGCATCTCGGCGAGCGTGTCGTTGATCCCTCCCTCGGCCGCGTCCCAATTCGTGTGGGCGCTGAGAATCGAGATGCCTGCGCGGACCGCCATCAGGACAGACGTGGAAGGGTAGCCACCCTCGACGAGCGAACCCAGCGGTCGGAACAGGATCGGGTGATGAGAAAGAATCAACTCTGAACCGATTTCCTGTGCATTTCGCACGCATTCGGGACTGGCGTCGAGCGTAACCAGGACGCGCTTCACTGGTACGGTCGCGCCCCCTACTTGGAGCCCGCCTGGGTCGCCCGGCAGTGCCAACTCCCGTGGAGCGATTTCGTGGAGAGCGTTTGCGACGTCCGCTACCGTAGCCATGCGGAGGAGTTTACACAGCCTTCCCCTGTTCCTTGCCTGGTTTGCCCTTGGGAGCCAACGATTCCGCTGGTTTTGCCCGTCTTCTACGATACGAGGACACAACGATGACTCTAACCTGGATACTCAGCTCATTGCTTTTGGCGCAGGCGCCGACGATCGGAAAAGAAGAGGTGATTCGCCCCTTCCGGACGGGCGTCGTGAAAGCCGAGATCTACGACACACGATCGGCCCAACCTCAAATCCAAAAGACTTGGCCTTGGAAGGGGCCGATCACGGAAGGACCGTACCACGCCGGTGCGAATGCGTTCGGCGTGGGCAAACCGAGCACGGTCTTCGTTCCGCCCGCATCCTCCCGAGAGCGATCCGTGTGGGCGATGAGTTCGACCGGTTTTGCCGGAATTGCGCAAACGCGGTATACGCCGCCCGACCCGACGATCGCCGTCGGGCCCAACCACATTGTCGAGACCGTCAACGCGAGTATTGCGTTCTATAGCAAGAGCGGCACGTTGGAGTTTGCGGTGGACCTCGACAACCGCGGAAATCCGGGGTTCTTCGAACCGGTCGGAGCCGGTTCCTTCGTCGTTGACCCGAAGGTGCTCTACGATTCAGAGGCGGGGCGCTTCGTCGTGGTCGCCATCGAGGTCTATCAGCCGAATACCGCCTGGATTGACATTGCGGTGTCGGACGATGACAATCCCCACGGCATTTGGTACAAGTACCGAACCTCGGCCGTCGTTCCTGTTGGCAGTGCGAACTACTGGGTGGATTACCCCTCTTTCGGGTTTGATCAGGACGCCTATTACACTGGCGGAAACCTGTTCCGGCTCAACGGGTCGGGCAACGGTACAGCGGGCATCCTGTTCCGCGTCTTCAAGAAGGCGCCCATGCTTTCGGGAGACCCAGTCGTTTTCACAGACTTGCGATATGGAAACAGTTTCTCCGCTCAAGCGGGGCACCACTTGGGGAACAGCCCTGCAGGATACTACGCGAGCATCGGAAGCAGCAGCTCCATGCGACTCTACGCGATTCGGAACCCGGCGGGCACGCCCACGCTGGTCACGACGACCGTCTCGATACCGGGCTTTTCCTCCCCGTCTCGGAACTCCGTGCCCAATCTGGGGGGTGGCGGCGTGGATCCTCTGGACGGACGCGTCTTCAACGTGTCTTGGCGCGAGGGGCGCCTCTACGTCGCGCATCCGGTCGTCGTGAACTCGGCCGTGAAGGCGAGATGGTATCTGTTCAACACGAACGGTTGGCCCGATTCGGGAACGCCCTCCCTTTCCCAAGTCGGCACGGTGGATCCGGGATCGGGGATCTACACCTTTTTCCCCGCGCTTGCGGAAAACGTGCTCGGCGATGTGGGTCTCGTGGTGGCAAGAAGCAGCGCCACCGAGTACGTGTCCATGCAAATGACTTCGCGGACGATCCTCGATCCACTGGGCACGATGGGGCCACTAATCCAGGCGCGCGTTGGAGATCGTGGCGCGAATGGACGTTGGGGTGACTATTACGCCATCGGCGTGGATCCGAGCGACTATACCACCTTTTGGGCTGTAGGAGAGTACTCCGATCAGGCTGTCAACGGCTGGGCGACCTGGATCCAAAGTCTCCAGGTGGGCGAAAAGGTCCTTCCCACCTCTTTCCAAGTTACGCGCGGCTCGCTCGTTACCGGTAGCGCTGCCGACTTGCACGCGAACGACGGCGCCTACGTAGAGGTGGAGGCTCGTCGTCCCACGAGCGTGGCAGAGGCAAGCGCCGAGATTGTTGTCAGCGGCACCGCGCTGGCGGACAATCCTCGCGCCCTGCAGTTTGTCCTCGAAGCTGCCACCAGCGGCGCACCGACCCTCGAGCGAATCGAGTTCTGGAACTTCGATACGAACCAGTGGGAGGTCGTCGCCGAGCGAAACGGTACGGCGTCTGATTCGGTGCAGTCCGCCTCCGTTACTTCCAACGCGGGCCGCTTCATCGCAAACGGAACGCTCGAGGTCCGCGCCCGGCTCGGTTTCCATGACCGCGGCGTGACATTCGTCGCTTGGGGATCCCGCTACGACCTCGGCTACTGGCGACTGCTGCGCTAAGCGAAGTGAGGCTGGGTGCCCCAGCGCGCCCAGCCTCACCCATCGCTTGGATCGAGGTTAGCCGTCTCCCTGGCGGGGCCGCGGAACGACCGCCTCGAGGCCGACCCTCGCAAGCTCGCGGTTCAGGGCGGAAAGATCGCGGTCGAGAGCGGTATCCAGCTTGCGCAGCTCCGCGTCCAAGAGCCGGGACAGCTCGGCGAAGACGGCCACGGCCTGATCCGTCGGTCGGAACGGGCTTCCTTGGACGACGCCGATGAGAGCCGCGATGCGGTTGTTCAGCTTGATCGGATAGTTAAGCGGGTCCTGGCCGCTTCGGTTCTTCGTTTGGTAGAGCTCTTCCTCGACAGCCGTGATCGCCTTGACGAACGCTTCCGCGGCCCGCGCGACAGCCGTGTCATTCGTCTTGGAGAGCCGATCTTCGACTTGAGACCGCAGGTCGCGAATCAGGACGACAGCGTCATTCGCTCGGTTGGTTGCGTCCACCACCTTCATCGTGAAGGTGAAGCGGTCCACGAGGTCCTGTTCGGTGGCGGGCGTGCGCGGATCCTTCAGCAAGCGGAAGGGGCGTTCCAGGACGCGATCCCCGACCGTCAGGCGCACTCGGTACTCGCCCGGTGGCGCCTCGACCGGCCGCGGACCGGCAGCCCAAAGGATCATCCCCTCGAATCCGCGGAACGAAGGATATGACAGGTTGGTGACCGAGACGCGGTGCCAACCTGCGCCGGATGGCAAGGCGGTGCCTCGGCCGACGACGGTCCCGTCTTTGTCAAGGATTTCCAATCGAACTTGGTCGAATCGGTCGCGGAGGTAGTAGCTGATCACGATGCCGCTCATCGGATTGTCGCCATCCGTAGGTCCGCCGTCACTGCCCCACCGCAAGAGTGGTTGGTCCGCCGGTCGGAACAGGTAAGCAGGGACATTCGGGTCTACGGAGGCAACCTCCCGAAGCGGGCTAATGTCGTCCAGGATCCAGAAGGAACGACCGTGCGTCGCCACGACGACATCGTTGTCTTTGATGACGAGGTCATGGATGGGAACGATCGGAAGGTTGAGGCGGATCGACTGCCAGTGCTCCCCGCCGTCAAAGCTGACGAACACGCCGTGCGCTTCAGTGCCGCAGAACAGCAGCCCCTTGCGCACCGGATCCTCGCGCACCACGCGGACGAAGCTGTCCGCGGGCAGGCCGTTCACGATTTTCGTCCAGGTGCGTCCGTAGTCAGTGGTCTTGAAGATGTATGGCGTGAAGTCGTCGTTTTCGTGATTGTCCACGGCGAGGTAGGCAGTGCCTTCCTCGTGGGGCGAAGCCTCCAGGATGCTGCAAAGCCCCCACTCGGGCATTTGGGCGGGAGTGACGTTCGTCCAGGTGCTGCCACCGTTCCGCGTTATGTGCACCAAGCCATCGTCCGAACCGCACCAGATGACGCGCGGGTTGCGCGGCGACTCGGCAATCGTGAAGATCGTGGCATAGTACTCCACACTCGTGTTGTCTTTCGTGATCGGACCTCCGCTCGGCTGCAACGTGCGGGGATCGTTCCGCGTCAGATCCGGGCTGATGATCTGCCACGACTGACCAAGATTCGTACTCTTCAGAAGATACTGAGAGCTTGTGTAGACAACGTTCGGGTCGTGGACGCTAAACACGATCGGGAAGGTCCATTGGAAGCGATGTTTCAGGTCAATCGCGCCGTGTCCCATCGGGTTGTCCGGCCAGGGGCTGATATTGCGGGAGATGCCGAGCCGGTGGAATTGCGCCTCCAAGAGACCGCCATAGCTGCCGCCCAGAACGATGTCGGGGTCGTCCGGCTTGGCAACCACGTACCCGCTCTCGCCGCCTGCGGTCGAGGTCCAGTCCTCCCGGCGGATGCCCGGACCTGTCGTGCGACTGGGGATGCGAACCGTGCTGTTGTCCTGTTGCGCCCCCAGGACATTGTAGGGAAAGGCGTTATCGGTTGAAACGTGATAGAACTGCGCCGTCGGGAAGTCCTGTTCCGTCCACGTTTGGCCGCCATTTTTCGTGACGTTCGCGCCGCCGTCGTTGGCGTTGATCATGATGTCCGTGTTCTCGGGATGAATCCACAGGTCGTGATTGTCGCTATGGGGCACGCGAATCGGACGGAACGTCTTGCCGCCGTCGGTCGAGCGGTAGAAACCGACGTTGAGAACATAGACCTTGTCGCGATCTTTCGGGTCGGCATAGATTCTGGTGTAGTAGAAGGCGCGCTGGCGGTAGTTCCGGTCGTCGTTCATGAGGGTCCAGGTCGCGCCTCCGTCGTCCGACCGGAAGATTCCGCCGTCCTCGGCTTCGACGATCGCGTAGACGCGATTGGAGTCTGCAGGCGAGACGGCGACGCCGATCTTTCCGAGAATTCCTTTCGGCAGGCCAGGGTTGCGAGAGATGTCGGTCCAGGTCTTGCCGCCGTCCGTGCTCTTGAAGAGGCGGCTGCCCGGCCCGCCGCTGTTCAGCGAGTAAGGCGTGCGCCAGGCTTCCCAGGTCGCGGCAAAGATCGTCTCAGGTTGATTGGGATCGATGCAGAGGTCAACCGCGCCGGCGCGTTCGCTGACGAACAGGATCCGTTGCCAGGTCTTACCGCCGTCGGTGGTCTTGAAGACGCCGCGCTCCGGGTTCGGGCCGTAGACGTGACCGAGGGCCGCGACGTAGACGATGTCTGGGTTCTTCGGGTGGATCCGAACGCGGGCGATGTGCAGGGTCTCGCGAAGGCCGACGTTCGTCCAGGTCTTTCCTCCGTCCGTAGACTTGTAAACCCCATCGCCATGCGAGACGTTGCCCCTTAGCTCGGTCTCTCCCATGCCGACGTATACGATGTCCGGATTCGTCCGACTAACGTCAATCGAGCCAACGGAGCCAGTTTGGAAGAATCCGTCCGAGACGTTCTTCCAAGTCTCGCCGCCGTCTTCCGTCTTCCAGACGCCGCCGCCGGTCGCGCCCATGAAGAAGTGGTCGGGTCGTTGGACGGTGCCCGCGACCGCGCACGAGCGCCCTCCCCGGAAGGGTCCGATCTCTCTCCAGCGGAGCCCGTCGAACAGCTTGGGATTGACCTGCGCCGAGGCGACAGTCGAAACAACAAGAGCGAGAGTAAGAAGTAGCGGTGTCTTGCGCATAGTCCCTGTGGCAAGATACCCGTCTCCGCCGGCAAACGGTTCCTGACCTAAGAAAAGAGGGCGCCACGATGCGCCCTCACCTTCGAGTTTGGTTCCCTGACCAGGGAACGGTTGTTAGAACGCTCACCCCCATGTGAGTTTTGTGGGTGCCGCGCTCAGGTCCACGTTGGCCGGTTTCGTCCCAGCCGCCGCAGCCATCGCCGCGTTCAGTGCGTTCATCGAGTCCGCCCCGTAGCCCGGGAAGACCTTTTCGATGGTGCCGTCTTTGCCGATTTGGAAGGTGCAGATCGAAAAGACGAGCTTGTAGTCGTTGATCAGCTTGCGGCTACTGTCGGCAAGAAGTGGATAGGCGTTGTTGAACTGCTTCGCCCAATCGCCCAGCTTCTCCTCCGAGGTCGCCACGATGCCGACCATGTTGACCTTGCCTTCGTACGCCTTGTACAGGCTGTTGAAGAGGGCGCTTGCCTTCGGATTGTGGGGGCAGCGCTCCTTCCAGAACACGACGAAGACCGGTCCTTCTTTCGTGAGTGATTGCAGCGAGACATCCTTGCCCGTGTGCGTCTTGCCAGCGAACGCAGGCGCCTTCGAACCCTCGGGCAGGTGAAGGGCTTCCTGCATGGCAAACGCTGTCACGGCAGCCAAGGCCGTCGCGCTGACGATGAATGTAAGGTGTTTCATCGTAAGAAGATACGGGTGACAAGCCCAAAAGGTGCCCGCAAAAGCTACCTGCCGAGCGGATTTACGGGCTGACCGTTGATTCGGACCTCCCAGTGCAGGTGAGGGCCGGTCGCAAGTCCGGTCGAGCCGACCTTGGCAATCACGTCGCCCTGCTCCACCATCTGCCCTACCCGGACGAGGATGGTGCTGCAATGGGCGTAGAGGGTGGCGACTCCGCCACCGTGGTCAATGATGACGCAGTTTCCGTATCCGCTCGAGTAGCTCGCGCGGATCACGCGACCCGAACCAGCGGCCCGAATCGGCGTCCCCGTCGGCGCGGCGATGTCCACACCGGCGTGCAAACGATTCCGCTTGAGAATGGGGTGGTACCGATTCCCGAACCCGCTGGAGATCCTTCCAGAAACCGGTTGGAGGAATTTCCCTCTCCATAGGACCTTCGTCGAAGAACCATAGTACCGAGCAAGCTGGGCGGCGATCGCCTGGCTTTCGCGCTCCAGTTCGTCCAGCTGCTCCTCCAGCTGATCCTCTTGCGCGCGATACTCCCGAAGGAAGGATTGCTTGCGCGCCATGTGCCGCGTCAGCTCCTGCCGATAGGCGGTCTGACGACGCTTGAGCTCGTAAACCTGATTCACAAGCATGTCGGCCTCTTTCTTCTTCTGTTCGACCGTCTGCTTGTATTCCTCCAACCTCTGGATGAGCTCCTTGTCCTGCTGCGAAAGTAGGTGAAGGACGTAAGCGCGCTCCGCGGCGTCCGTCAGGGACTCCGACTCGAGGAACGCAGTGAGAGGGCTGGTTTCCCCTCGCATGTAATAGGCGTAGACTCTTTCCCCGGCCTCCTCGCTCGTGGCGTCCAGCTGCTGCTCCGCCCTCTTCAATTCGTTGGAGACTTCGTCCCGCTTCCGCACCGCCTCGGCAAGGCGCCGGTTCGTTTCGGCGACTCGGCGCTCGAGGTCCTCGAGTTGGGCGTCAACCTTGGCGATGTCGGCGAGGACGTCCGCTTGCTTGCGCTTGACGGACCGAAGCTCAGATCGGATGGCGCTCTTTTGATTGGAAAGCTCACGGCGCTTCTTTTCCAGGGTCGCCTTGTCGCTTTGGCCGACAGCAAAGACGGCGAGCAGCGTGGTCGCCAAAACTATCCACTTCCCCTTCATCGTATCGCCCCGAGATATTTTCGGACGCTGAGGCCCGCAGCGAGCATACCCAATGCCGCGCCGAGAGCCGCAAGGGACCAAACGCCGGTCCATCCGGGCGTCCCGCCCCCTATTTGTAAGAGGGAATAGGTGGCAACGAGGCGGGAGAGCCACGCCGTAATGCCCCAAAGGGCGAAGCCGGCAAGAATGCCTCCCAGCATCCCCTCTATCCCCCCTTCGAGCAAGAACGGCCACCGAATCGTCGCGTGGCTGGCTCCAACGAGGCGCATCGTGTGGATCTCCTGCCTCCGAGCCATGACCGCCAGGTGGACGGTGTTGTAGATGAGGGTTCCCGCGGTGAGGAACGTGAAGAGCACCAGCAGCGCCCCGGCGAAATGCACGAAGTCGGTCAGCTTTCGGAGAAGAAACCGCTCGCGGTTGGCGTCCTGAATTCCCTTTTCCGGCCAATAGAGCGGGTGCCGCTCCATTGCGGCCCGAACGGCATCCACCTGCTCCATCGAGGCGATTTCGATCAACAGTTGCTCGGGGAACGGATTCTTCGCTCCGCGACTGATGTCCGGGTACTTCTGTAGCACCTTTTTCCAGTGTTCTTCTTTCGGGAGGTGGACCACGCGCTTCACGCCCGGGAGTTTTCGAGCGTATTGCGCCATCTCATGGATTCCGTCCATCCCCACGCCATCCTTGATCGAAACGATGAGGGTGAACTGGGTCCCTAACTCCGCTAATCGGTTCTGGATTCCAACGTAGGCGTACGCCAGGCCGCCGAACACGAGCAACGCGATCGCGGTCGTATTGATGGCGGCGAACGCCATCCAACCGTTCCGCCGGATCGCCTCCAGCGCCTCCGCCAAAACAAACTCGAGGCGATCAAGCATCGGCTTCCTCCGGCAGTCCGATCGTATCGCTGACGACCGTACCTCGTTCTAATCGAATCACCCGTTTGGCTGATTGCTGCACGATCGGAAGGTCGTGGGTGGCCATGAGCACGGTCGTCCCGCGTGTGTTGATGTCCTCCAAGACGGCGAGAATGCCGCGGCTGGTTTCCGGGTCGAGGTGGCCGGTCGGTTCATCCGCCAAAAGTAGCACTGGATTGTTGATGAGGGCGCGGGCAATGGCGACGCGCTGTTGTTCACCACCGGAAAGCGCTCTTGGGAAGGCGCTGCTCCGATGCAGAAGGTTGAGCCGTTCCAGGAATTCGGGTACCCGTTTGCGGACTTCGTACCGGCTATGCCCAGCCGCCCGCATGGCGTACGCGAGGTTTTCCCAAACCTTCTTGTTCGGAAGAAGGCCGATATCCTGAGGGACGAAGCCGATCTTGCGGCGGAAGAACGGTACAGATTTCTCCGGAATCGTAGACAAATCCCTCCCTTGGATCATCACCCTCCCGCGAGTGGGTTTGAGCTCGCGAATGAGCAGCTTGAGGAGAGTGGATTTGCCGGAGCCGGTTTGCCCGAGCAGGAAGACGAACTCGCCTCTCTGAATCGTGAGGTTTACTTCGCTCAGGGCAAGGACACCGCCGGGATACTCGACGGAGACATCTTCAAACTCGACCACCTGCCGCGCATTATGACCGCCTGGGGCGCGACGACACCCTAACCCTCGGCGGTAGCGGCCTCGCGGACGGTCTGCACTTCTTCAAGCTTGCTGCCTGCGGCGATGAAGGCGACCTCGTCGCCTGCGAGGATGCGCGTGTCGCCTTTCGGGATGATCTCTTGGCCATGCCGTCGGATGCTGACAAGAAGGACGCCCTGCGGCAACCCGAGTTCCTTCACCTTGCTCCCATCCATTCGCGAGCCGACTTCAACCGCCACATGGAACAGCACAGGGTCGGACTCTTCGACGACGATGCCGCTGGTGTTCAATTCCTTTTCGAGCAAAGCGTCATACACCGGTTTGGACATCGTGTCCGCGATGAAATACGCGATCAAGGAAGCCAAGAGTAGAGGGAGCAGTTGCTCGTAGTTCTGCGTCATCTCAAGGATGAGTACGATGCCGGTCAGCGGGGCGCGTACCGACCCAGCGAAGAATGCGGCCATGCCGACGACCGCGAACGCCGCCGGCACGGTTCCCAACAGGGGAAAAGCCAACCCTGACAACTTGCCGACTGCCAAACCGATCAGGGATCCGAGGACGAGCATCGGCGCGAAGATGCCGCCGGGCACGCCCGCGGCGTAGGACAGTCCGGTAAGCAGAAACTTGACGACGAAGATAGCGAGGATCAGCCCGACCCCATTGACTTCACCGCGAAGAATCCTCTCGGCTGTGAAGTGTCCGCCGCCGGCTGCATCCGGCAAAAACCAAAGAACGAGCCCCGCTATGCCGCCAACGATCCAAGGCAACCACTCGCCCGGCACCCGAAAGCTCGTGAGCCAGGATCGCCCATTTACGATCATGTGATTGAACAGCACCGCCACCAGACCGCACAGCACTCCGACGAGCACGTAGGCGGGGAGCGCAGTCAGCGGAGGCGTCGGATAGTTCTTGATGCTGAACGAGGGCAACTGGCCGACGAGGTATCGCACGACGATGTCTCCAGCCACGGCTGCCGTCAACGCCATGCCGTAGGTGAGGGCGGACATCTCGCGCTGCAGCTCTTCCAGAACGAAGACGAATCCCGCCAAGGGAGCGTTGAACGCGGCTGCCAATCCTGCGCCGGCGCCGGAGGCGATCAGCTGCCGCCTGCCGCGTTTCGGCGCCCGAAGCAGATCCGCCAGCATGGCGCCGACCGCGCCGCCCATCTGGACGGTCGGCCCCTCCCGTCCGAGACTCATGCCACCCCCGATCGCCAACACCCCTCCGAAGAACTTCACCGGCAAGAGCGACTTCCACTTAATCGGCCGCAGCTGCAGAAGAACCGCTTTGAGGTTCGGGATGCCACTGCCCGCAGCCGCAGGGTTGTATCGCCTTGTCATCCAAGCCGAAGCGCCGCCCGCGCAAGCGCCGACTCCAGCCAGGGAAACGGCCCCGAGGAAGCCCCAACTGGACAGAAGTTCTCGAAGCCACCGCGCGAACGACTCGGCGCCGAACAAGCTCCATTGGAACAGGACCCCAACCAGCCCGGCCACCACACCCACCAGCGCCGCTCGGAGAAAAAGGTCGCGGCGCCTGGCGACCAGCAAGCTTTGGCGGCGCCGCTCTCTTTCGCGGTGGAGCGCGCGCTCGACGGCTTCTTCAGGATTCGGCGAAGGACCAGACCCTTCCTGGGTCATCAGCGGCAAGGGTACCCAATCGGAGAGCGCGGCAGACGGGAACTATATTGTATTTTGATTCTTTCGACCGCCGGGAAGAGCGACGAGAAGACCAATCACCGAGAGGCCGGTGAGCGACATCGGAGCCAGAACGGGCGGCCCTTCTTCTTCGCCCTCTCGCCGATCGCGATCGTCGCCTCCGTTTGCCTTCGCAACGATCGAGGCCGTGAGAAGTCGCTGGAAAGGCTCCACCTCCCCTTCACTGTGCAGCAGAACGCCAAACAGGCCAACGACCGCGCCCAGAGCCATCACTGCCGCACAAAAGTATCGCGCCACTTGCGTGCCGAAAAGGGCCAAGCCGCAAGCCAGCGCCGCCAGGGGGCAGAAGATCAGCGGAAGGATGGCCTGCCACTCTTCTTGGAGCACGTTGCGGTGCAAGTACCGAACTTCGACCGCCATCGTCAGAAAGCCGCCGGCGAGGACGAGAAGGATTAGCTTGGATCGCGTGCTCATCGGTGGGCGAAATATACCACCAGTCCTCCACTCGCCAAGCGGTATCCTCACGCGAAATGAGCGACGCATGCATCGGGATTGACGAAAGCGGCAAGGGCGATTACTTTGGCCCGCTGGTTACCGCAGCTTGCTACGTCGGTCCGGAGCACTGGGCGGAGCTGGAAGAGGTTCGGGAATCGAAGAAGATCGGGGATCGGGAATGCTTCCGGCTCGACCGGATCATCCGGCATACGTGTCCCCACGCCGTCGTGCTACTCAAGCCGAAGAAATATAACGAACTGTACGGCAAAATAAGGAACCTGAATCGCCTGCTCGCCTGGACGCATGCGCGCGCCATCGAAAGCCTGTTGGAACAGCACGGCAACGAGCTGCCCGAAGCGGGGAGTATCGTCGCCATCAGCGACCAGTTCGCCAAGAGCACCACCGTCGAGGACCAGCTCGGAACGCTCGGTAAGAAGCTGCGTTTCCTCTCTCAGGTGCGCGCCGAGAAGGAACTCTGCGTCGCCGCCGCTTCGGTCTTGGCGCGGGCAAAGTTCCTCTATCAGCTCAAAGACCTCTCCGAAGAATGGGGCGTCGAGCTGCCGAAGGGTGCCGGTCCTGGCGTCGTCGCCGCGGCGAAGAGGTTTGTTGCGAAGCACGGCGAGAGCAAACTCGAGAACGTCGCCAAGCTTCACTTCCGGACGACGGAAAGCGTTGTCTCACTGTCATGACGACGGCCGTTCGCAGGAATTCGCCATGGGTCCAGGACGGGTGGCTTCTCGCATCCGTGGCGATCCTCATGGTGATCGGGATGCTCGCGCTCTGGAGCGCCAGCGCGATCCGTCCCGGGCATCCAGAGTTCAAGAGGCAGTGGATCGCCCTTGGCGCTTCCCTCCCCTTTTTCTTCTTCTTCCTCCGCGTTGACCTCAGGGCGTTCGCTCGATACCGGCGCTTGGTTTATTTGTTGGCCGTCGCGCTGCTCGTGTTGGTCCTTGTTGCGGGGAAGGCGGAAGAGGGCGCGGTGCGCAGGATCGACCTCGGACCGTTTGACTTGCAAGCGAGCGACGTGGCGCTGTTTCTCATGGTCTTCACTCTTGCAGGCGTGTTGGCGCGGAGCAAGGAGAATCTGGCAACGCCCTATGGATTCCTCACCTCTCTGCTCCACGTCTTGCCTCTGATGGCGCTCGTCGTGCTTCAGCCCAACCTAAGCGGATCGCTGACCTTCTTTGTCGTTTGGATGGCGATGTCTCTGGTGAGTGGCCAGCGGCTGCGTTACATTCTCGTTCTTCTCGCGCTGCTTGCCCCACTCACCATCGTCGCTTACAAGGCAGGCATCATCAAGCCCTACCAAGCAAAGCGGTGGATTGACTACGTCAGTGGAAACATGGGTTTCCACACGCAACGAGCGATCATCAGCGTCGGGTCGGGAGAACTGATTGGCCAAGGATTCGGGCGCGGAGAACTCAAGGAGGCGCGTTTTGTTCCCGTTGCCACGACCGACTTCATCTTCGCCGTCATCGCCGAAGAGGTGGGATTTGTCGGCAGCGCGATCGTCGTAGGGGCTTTCGCGTTCTTTTTGTATCGGGTGTGGCTGGTGGTCGTGGACTCTCCGACCCGATTCTATCGGAACATTGCCGCTGGAATCTTTTCCATCTTTGCGTACAACACTCTTGTCAACCTGTTCGTCGTCGTCGGACTGTTTCCCGTGACCGGCGTGCCACTCCCGTTCGTGAGCTATGGCGGCACTGCGATGGTGGTGAATATGATGATGGTGGGTACCTTGCTGAACCTGCGACAGCGACAACGCAAGGAGGTCTTCTGATGGAAATCCGCCTGCCCCCAAGACTGCGCGAAGGGGACCGCGTGGCGATCGTTTCGCCAGCCAGTCCCATTTCGATGGAGTCCCTGCAAAACGGGCTCCGCGTCTTGGAACGGATTGGCGTTCAAATCGTGTTCGGCGAACATCTGCTCGACGCGAGAGACCACCTGGCGGGACTCGACCGGGACCGCGCCGCAGACCTCGTTGCGGCCTGGAACGATGAGAGCGTCCGCGCGGTAATCTGCAGCCGCGGCGGCTACGGTTCCGCGAGGCTTCTTCCGTACCTGGACTTGGAGGCGATGAGTCGCAGCCCGAAGCTGTTCGTAGGCTTCTCGGACATCACTACTTTACACCTCGGGTTCAACCGGTGCGGCCTCGTTACGATTCATGGGCCGATGCCCATCACCTTCAGCGTGGAAAGACCCGCATGGGTGGTGGAGAACTTCCTCCGGACGTTGACCGAACCGCGATGGTCCCTGCCTGCCGGCGCTCCGAAGCCCCAAACCATCACGGGAGGGGTTGCCGAGGGCAGACTGCTGGGCGGATGTCTCGTCCTTCTGTGTGACGCAATCGGAACGAACGTCATGCCCGACCTCGAGGGCGCGATCCTACTGTTGGAGGACGTGGACGAGCCGCCGCATCGCGTAGATGCGATGCTGACACATTTGCGGAATGCGGGCGTCCTACAGAAGGTAGCGGGAATCGTGGTAGGCGAAATGACTCGAACCGACGAACGAAGAGACAAAGGCATCGGCGGGCCTCCGTGGAGGGAGATCGTGCAGGAGCGCCTCAGCGGACTGGGCGTACCGGCGATCCTGGATTTCCCCGCCGGTCATGCGAAGGCGATGGCGACACTGCCTCTTGGCATTCGGTACCGGCTCGACGCCTCTGCGGGTCGGTTGGAAGCGTTGGAGGATCATCTCGAATGATCGTTGCGGCGGCAGCTGCTGCGAGCCTCCTTGGGACGGCTCTCTTCAAACAGGAGTTTGTCAAGGAGCCTTTGCCGGGCATCCGATACGTCCAAGAGATCTTTGCCTCTCCGCCGCTCGTCGTGCACACTGTACGGTTTCGAGCGCCGGAGAACGGATTCGACATGGAGGCTGTGCTGGCCAAGGACCGAGTGCTCGTCACGAATGGCAGCGTCTCCAGGGAGACGGTGAGCTCCATCGCGAGGCGGACGGGCGCGGCCGTTGCGATTAACGCAGATTTCTTTGGCAACGATGGTGACCCGCTCGGCCTCATGATCCGGGACGGCCGATTCATTAGCGAGCCTCTCTGGGATCGCGCCGTGGCAGCGTGGGCAGAGTCCACCATCCTCTTCGACAACCCCAAGTGGGAGGCTGCGGTCGTTCGGCCTGACGGCTCCCGCCTTGTGATTGATGGAGTTAACCGCGCCGCAAAGGACGGGGAAATCGTTCTCTACACGCCGGACTCCGGCAGCCTATACACGAAGTTCCCGGGGCACGCCGCCGTCCTCGAACCGACTTCGCCTGAGCTGAGGATCGGCGTGACCGAGGCGCACACCCTGTTCATCCAACCCGATTTGCAGTCCGCCGAACTTCCGAAAGACCGCTGGTACCTTCTGGGGGCGGGGAAAGCCGCGCCCAGGATATTGCGATTCTTCAAGCAGGGTGAAACTTGGCGCATCGAGCTCAAGCTGAGCGGATCCATCAACTGGTCGGCAATCACCCACGCGCTCGGCGGCGGGCCGCTGCTCGTAAGAGAGGGGAAACCCAACGTACAGGCAGCGGCGGAGCGTTTTCAAAACGACCTGGTCGGACGCAAGCACCCTCGAAGCGCGCTGGGAACCACGCAGGACGGTGAGATCGTGTTGGTAGTCGTGGACGGTCGCAGCCCCCTCTCCGCTGGCGTAACCCTCGAAGAGCTGGCCAATCTGATGATCGCCAAGGGCTGCACGCGAGCGATCAATCTGGATGGGGGCGGTAGTTCGGCGCTCTGGGTCGGCGGAGGCATCGTCAATTACCCGAGCGATGGAACGGAACGGCCGGTCGCGAACGCGCTGGCGCTCTTCGCGCCCCACCCGATTGATCCCGTACTGCCTTTCACAATCGTCGCACCCGCAACGTCGGTTCCGGTCGAGGGAACCCTGACGCTCGCCTGCCGCTTTGCCGATGGGAAGCCCGTTCC
>RFHN01000091.1 GCA_003695835.1 Armatimonadota bacterium | reverse complement strand
GCGCACGGCGAGGAAGTCCACCTCGAACGTGGGCGGCAATTCGCGAACCAGGTCAGCCAAGAACAGGAAGGAGCCTTTCAGGACCGCCACGAGGAGCGCACCGTCCGGGTACGCCGCAGTCAGTTCAGCAGCCAGATCCCGAACCTTGGCTTGGATCTCCGACTCCGATACGACTCGCTTTCCTATTCCCATTCGATTGTCGCCGGTGGCTTGCTCGTCAGGTCGTAGAGCACGCGATTCACCCCTCGGACCTCATTCACGATGCGCCTCGCGACGCGTTGGAGTACTTCGAAGGGGATCTCCGCAGCCCGCGCGGTCATTGCATCTTCACTGACGACGGCCCGCAGCACGATGGGGTGTTCGTACGTGCGCTCGTCCCCCATCACGCCGACGCTGCGAACGTTCAGCAGCGCGGCGTACGACTGCCAGATGCCTTCCTCCAGCCCGGCCTTCCGCAGTTCCTCACGAAAGATCCAGTCGGCCTGCTGCACGATTTCGACTCGCTCCCTCGTGACCTCTCCCAGGATTCGAACCGCCAACCCCGGGCCTGGAAACGGTTGGCGCAAAATCATCTCTCGCGGCAGGCCCAATTCCAGGCCCACCTGCCGCACTTCATCCTTGAATAGCCATCGTAGTGGCTCCACGAGTTCCATTCGCATCCAATCGGGCAACCCACCCACGTTGTGGTGGGATTTGATCGTGGCGGCGGTGGGCGAGCCACTCTCGATGACATCCGGGTACAGCGTCCCTTGTGCGAGGAAGTCGCACCCCTGGAGCTCATCGGCGTGGGCCTCGAAGACGCGAATGAACTCGGCGCCGATCGTCTTCCGCTTTTCTTCGGGGTCGGTGATACCCTTCAAGGCGTTGAGGAACTGCTCGGACGCATCAATCATGATGAACTCCGCAGGAATGTGCTTGCGGAACATCTGACAAACTTCCTCCGCCTCCCGGTAGCGAAGCAGACCGTGGTCCACGAAGACACACCGGAGTCGGTCCCCGATCGCCTGGGCGATGAGGGCTGCGCAGACGGAGCTATCCACTCCCCCGGACACAGCACAGAGCACCTTGCCTTGCGGGCCGACCTGGTCGCGGATGGCTTCGACCGTCTCTTCGATGAAGTTGGTGGAGGTCCAGTCGCCCTGGAACCCGGCCACATCGTACAGGAATCTTCGAAGGATCTCCTTGCCGCCTTCCGTGTGGGACACTTCCGGGTGGAACTGAACGCCGAAGAGTCTCCGAGAGGGGTCTTCGATTGCGGCGACCGGGCAGGCTTCGCTCGCTCCGGTCACTTCGAAGCCCGACGGAACCTCTTCGACGGCATCGCCGTGGCTCATCCAAGCGACGAACCTCTCCGGAAGCAAGGAGGAAGCGGAGACCCTTCCGACGGTCTGCTCGCCGTACTCGCGAGTCTTCCCAGGCACGACCCTCCCTCCGGTCAGTTTCGCGATCAGCTGGAGTCCATAGCAGATCCCGAGAACCGGCTTGCCCGAGGCGAGCAAGTCCTCCGGGATGGACGGGCTATCCGGCTCGGTTACGCTTCTGGGACCTCCGCTGAGAACGACCGCCTTCGCCTCGTCCCACTCTCGTTCGAGCTCCGGGGAGTTCCATGGGACGATCTTGGCGAAAACGTTCAGTTCTCGAGCCTTCCTCGCGATCAGTTGCGTATACTGACCTCCAAAGTCCACGACGAGGAGAGGCTCGTGCCGCTTGGTAAGGTTCATGCTGCGCAGTTTCGCACTCTCGGCGTCGTGAGGTCAATAGGAAGGGGCAGTGTGTCCAGGCGACTGAGAGCGATCGGATTCGGCGAGGTGTGGGATGAGGATGCGGCGAAGACCGCGCTTCATCGCCTCGCCGACGCTGCCATCCCGAGAGGCGACCAATGGGTTACGACGATCGCGCCAGGGGTTGACGCGATTCTTCACGTGAACGAAGAGTCGGACCCGACCGGTTTGGTAGTCCGCCTCCACGGCCAGCGACAGCCTCTGCTCGTGGAAGAGCTCGAGACCAGGATCCTCGATGGATTCACCAGCCTCGATGGCTGCCCAATTACCCCGATCCGCGCGAGGGTCCAGGGCGAAGTGCCTGAGATGGAGCGCCGCTCACTCTGGGCCGTAGAATATGCCGGTTTCTGCGATTCTGTCGAAGCGATCGGGGACCGGCCGTACGGAGTGGAGGAGGAGGACGGGGAGACGAGGTTCTCGGGCGTGCTGCTCCGTACGGTCGAAGCCGTGAATCCGCTGACAGAGAGGCGTTTCGCTCTCTCTTCCGTTTGGGTGCCTGGCGCAGTAATTCCGTTCTGCTCCGACCAACAAACCCTCCCTCCCCCCGGCATCGAGGTTTCTCTGACGATGGACCTTTTCGTGGAGGTCTTCCAGCGGTTGTAGGAAGGTAGACTTCCCGTGTGGCTAACGCCGTCCACGAATCCGTGAACCCCAAGAGAATCGCAGAGATCCGCGACCGCGTGTTTGCGGGAGAGCGCATCTCCCCTGAGGACGCGCTCACTCTGTTCCACTATCCAAACCTGCCGGAATTGGCGGCGATGGCGAACGCCCGCCGGCAGCAGCTCGTGCCAGGGCAGATCGTCACCTACGTCATCGGGCGCATTCTGAATTACACGAATGTCTGCTGGGTTCGCTGCAAGTTTTGCGCCTTCTATCGCGTTCCCGGCCATGACGAGGGCTACCTGCTCTCCGACGATGAGATCCTGCAGAAGGTGGAGGACACGGTTCGGCAAGGCGGCGTCGAGATCCTCTTCCAAGGCGGTCTCAATCCGCAACTGAAGATTGATTACTACGAACGGATCTTCCGCAAGATTCTCGATCGGTTTCCGAACGTGATCCTCCACGCGCTCAGCCCGGCGGAGATCCTCTACGTGGCACACCGAAGCAAACTGACGCTCAAGGAATGCCTGCTTCGGCTGAAAGACGCCGGGCTTCACAGCATCCCGGGCGCGGGCGGCGAAATCCTCGTAGACCGTGTGAGGAAGATCATCGCACCGTACAAGGACACCACCGACGAATGGCTCCACTGCATGCGAACGGCTGCCGACCTCGGCATTCGCTCCACGGCAAGCATGATGTTCGGACACGTGGAGACCTTGGAGGATCGCGTCGAGCACCTGCAAAGAATTCGCGACCTGCAAGACGAGTGCGCCCCCTTCCGTGCATTCATCACTTGGAGCTTCCAGCCGGAGGACACAGACCTTCCGATCGAAAGAAAAGCCTCGGCCTTCGACTACCTCCGAACGCTCGCAGTGTCTCGCATTTTCCTCGACAACATCCCGAACATTCAGGTTTCCTTCCTGACGCAAGGCCCGCGCGTCGCTCAAGTGGCCTTGGAGTATGGAGCGAACGACTTCGGGTCCGTCATGATCGAAGAAAACGTCGTCTCCGCCGCGGGGAACAAGTTCATCGTGGATGCGAACGAGTTCGAACGACTGATCCGCGATGCTGGCTACGTGCCGCGGAGGCGAAACACTCGGTACGAAATCATCGACGAGCGCGAGCCGGTCAGCGCAGCAGGCCGTTCATAGGCGAGCCTGGCCGGACCGTCTTGACGAAGTCCAACAGGATGTCCTGCAGTTGGTCAGGCGGTAGTTCCTTGCTCGTGGCCGTGAATCGCAGCCGCCATAATTGCGCTCCGACGTAGCTCTCGAAAGCGGCGTAGTTCGCGCCGTCTGCAGTAGTCCCCCTCTCCATTCCGCCGAAGAAAACACCCAATTGTACGCCTTCGCCTCCGGATGCGTCCGCCAGGACTCGTTCGTCCTTTGCAGGCTCGGGCAAGTTTCTTACTTCGATGACGACGCCGGGATACGTGGTTGAGATCAGACGCGCAGGCATGGGGAACGCCCTGGACGCCGGAATCTCAACGGCGTCCACATGCCAACCGTTCTGCATGATGCCCCACGCCCCTTTACCCGGCGTATCTGTGGTGAAGATCACGAGATCCGTCGTTCGGCGATCCTCTGCCTGAGCTGCGACGGGCGTGAGTTGTTCGGTAGGCGCTTCCGCGGAGCGAGGTCCGCCGCACCCAGCGAAAGCCACAAGCACGAGCAGAGCAAAGGGTATTCGCACGCTACCTCTCATGATGCCTTCAGTCTATCGCAAGATTCACTCTGGGCGTTTGCGCCATAATGCCGCCCGTGGCGCGAAAACGGCTTCTCAGCGGGATGCAGCCCACCCAGCCCCAACTCCATCTCGGTAATCTTGAGGGTGCATTGCGGAACTGGGTGCGGCTGCAGGACGATTACGACATGTATTGTTGTATCGTGGACTGGCACGCGCTCACCACGATGATCGAGCGGACCGACGAGATTTACGAGAACTCCATCGGCATCGCAACGGACTACCTCGCTGCAGGGCTGGACCCCGAACGGTCCGTGATCTTCATCCAGTCCCAAGTCAAGGAACATGCGGAGCTGTACCTGCTCTTCAGCATGGTCACTCCGCTCGGTTGGCTGGAGCGAGTGCCCACTTACAAAGAGAAGCGGGATTCGCTGGAAGGCAAGGCCGAGGCGAGCCATGGCCTTCTCGGATACCCGGTGCTGCAAGCGGCAGACATCCTGCTTTACAAGCCCTACGGCGTCCCGGTCGGTAAAGACCAGATCCCCCATCTCGAACTCACCCGCGAGATCGCGCGACGGTTCAATCACCTCTACGGCGAGACCTTCCCCATGATCGAGAACGTCCTCAGCGATGTTCCGATTCTGCTTGGAATTGACGGCCGGAAGATGAGCAAGAGCTACGACAATGCGATTTACATCGCGGACTCGGCTGACGAGACGGCCAAGAAGATCCAAGGAGCGTTCACCGATCCGCAGAAGATTCGCAAGGACGATCCCGGACATCCCGAAGGCTGTGCCGTGTTTCATCTTCATGTCGTATACAATCGAGAGAACAAGGATACGGTAGAGGCGGAATGTCGAGCGGGCGCGCGGGGCTGTGTGCAGTGCAAGAAAGAATGCATCGAGGCCGTCAACGCGGCGCTCGCCCCGATTCGTGAACGTAGAAAGGAATGGGAGGCGAACCGCGAGGGTGTACTGCGAATCCTGGAGCAAGGTGCGGATCGCGCCCGCGCGGTCGCCAGCGAGACGATGAAAGAGGTCCGCGCCGCGATGAAGTTGCCATGAGTAAAGACATTCAAGCGGTTTATTTCGATTTGGACGACACCCTCTGCGCCTATTGGGCAGCCTCGCGAAAGGCGCTGCGCCAAACTTTTGAAGAGGCGCATCTTCCCGTGAGCGCAGACGATGCTATGGACGCTTGGCGCGCAGTCTTCGCCACGTTCTCCGAGGAAGTCCGCAGAGATCCATGGTACCGCCACTACTTGGAATCTGGCGAGCCCACGCGCACGGAGCACTTGCGCAGGACTCTCGAACGAATAGCCCCCGACCACGCACACAAGGCCGAGCCGATGAGCCGGCGCTATGCGGAGTTGCGTCTTCAGTACCTGGAACTGTTCCCCGACGCCAAGCCGGTCCTCGACGCTCTGCGCGGCAAATACCGCCTCGGACTCATCACCAACGGCCCTGCGGACGTCCAGCGCAGCGAGATCGAAACCTTGGGCATTGAGGGCTACTTCGACCACATCCTAATCGAAGGCGAAATGCAGATTGGCAAGCCCGCCAAAGAGGTCTTTGAGAAGGCGAGTTCGAAGTGGAACTGTGAGCCGAGCCAAATGCTCTTTGTCGGAAACTCTTTCGACCACGATGTACTCGGTGCGAAGAGCGCTGGCTGGCAAGCGCTTTGGATGAACAAAGAGGGTGCGCCTGTACCCGATGATGCACCCTTTCAGCCGGACGGGATCATCCAAGACCTGTGCGGGGTGTTGGACTACTTGGGTATCGAGCGGTCCTCACTCAGCACGCGATAGAGGTCAGTTCTTCTACCGCTGAAGAGCGGGAGTTCGTAGACGCCCGGGATGACCACAGGATCCTTCACCCTGGCTTCGTCAAGATCAATGTCCGCGGTCAGGATTTCCTCTTGGTCGTGGTCCGCCGCGGTGAGAATACGGCCGCCCGGCGCGATAATCTTGCTGTAGCCCAAGAACTCCACTCCGTTCTCGACGCCCACGCGGTCGGCTGCAATCACGAAGGTCTGATTCTCGCTGGCCCGTGCGGGGCAGACGCAGTTGCTCGTAACAATCGCTTGCTTGGGCCAGTTCGTAGGCACACACAGGATCTCGGCGCCTTTCAAAGCCAACGTCCTCGCCGCCTCGGGAAACCGAACGTCGAAGCAGATGAGGACGCCAACTTTCGCTTGACCAGCTTCGTAGACGTCAAGCGAATCGCCGACGGTTGCGAAACGATCCATGCCGAGGTAGGGCAAGTGCGTCTTCCGATAGAACGCCGGTGGTTTCTTTGGTGAAAGAATGACAGCTGTGTTATAGAGCGTGTCTCCATCACGCTCGGCGAATCCGATGAGGGCCGCGCAGCCGGTTCTGTTTACGGCGTCGGCGAGGCTCTGAATCTCCGGCCCCTCGCGCTCGAGGGCGACCCGCAGAGCGTCCTCTTTCGAATCGAAACAATAGCCTGTCAGCATCGCCTCAGGAAAGACGGCGAACTCGATGCCGCGGCCGGCGAGGTCCTCGAGCGTTTCGACGACTCGTTCGACGTTCGCGGCGACGTCGGCGAATTGAGGCGCAAGCTGAACGGCAGCAACCTTCATCCCGTTCAGGATTCTATCCGGAACCAGCTTTCGATTCGCTCGATCATCGGAAGGTGCTCGATGAGCGCAAGCGCCTTCTTGAGGTTTCTTTCGAGCGCCGGGTGCGTGAGGAACACGAGTTCGGATCGGTTCTCCGGCAACTCGTGCATTTCGAGAGCGGACAGGGAGACCTCATAGTCGCCGAAGGCGCTGGCGATCTGGCCGAGGGCTTTCGGGCGATCTTGAGACGTCATGCGGACGTAGAACCGCGCCACCGTCTCTTCGATCGGCTGAACTGCGACCTGGCTCTTCTCGTTGCAGCGGAACGCTTTGCCTGTGGCGATCTCTTCGAGGTCGCCGAGGATTGCGGCGGCCGTCGGGTGGCCGCCCGCCCCGGGGCCCAACAGCATCAGGTCACCCAGATACTTCGATCGAATCAGGACCGCGTTGTCTGCCCCATCCACTTTGGACAGGGGGTTGGTCAGGGGTACCAGCGCGGGGTGGATGCGCGCCTCGATCCCGCCCTCTTTGCGCGCGGCGACAGCCAGCGGCTTGATCCGATAGCCGAGCAAGTCTGCGAATTCGATGTCCCGTGGGGATACCTGCTCAATCCCTTCCCTGTGGATCTCTTCGACCGCAATCCGCGCTCCGAATGCTTCCGCGACGAGCAACGCCAATTTGCTCTGTGCGTCGAACCCCTCCACATCGGACGTAGGATCCGCCTCCGCGTAGCCCTCTTCCTGCGCGACGGCAAGCGCCTCCGCGAACGGCTCCCCGAACTCGGTCATCTGCGTGAGAACGAAGTTGGAAGTTCCGTTGACGATTCCGATGATGCGCTCGACCTCGTCCGCCGCGAAGCGGTGTCGAAGTGTGTTCAGGACGGGAATTCCGCCGCAGACCGCGGCGTCGAACAGCAAGCAGACGCCCTTGGCCGCAGCGTCCTCCTCCAATTCGCGCCCTCTCCGAGCTAGTAGCTCTTTATTAGCAGAAACTACCTGCTTGCCCTGCCGAATCGCTTCTTGAATCAGTTCAAACGCTGGTTCCTGCCCTCCCATGACTTCGACGACGACGTCCACATCGTCCG
>RFHN01000090.1 GCA_003695835.1 Armatimonadota bacterium | reverse complement strand
GTATAACCATGAAACAGTTCATAATCCGTCCCAATCATTTTCTCAAGCGTCCGACTCAGGCGTTCTATCGCCTTGCGTACGTGGGCTTTGAGAAGCCAGACAATCCAGACTTCCTGAACCATTTGAAGAACCAGTACGGGATGAGTCCGCACCGACAGCTTCAGGAAGCGGCAGCCCAGGCGCAGAGAGTATTGGCTGCAGACCTGCCGAAAATCCCGAAGCTGGTGGGCGTAAGCCCGTTGACCGTCTGCGTTGTCCCTCGGGCGTGGGCGGAGCGGTCCTACAGTTCCGACCAACTGCTCTTTCGCGAATCCGTGAGACTAGTGGCACATAATTCAACAAACTTGGTAGATGGTACGACGTTTATCAAGCGACATACGGACACCAAGACCACGCACTTGCGGAAGAAACCTGATCTCCGCGGCGCGGCTCCCTATCCCGGTATCACGTGCGAGACGTGCCACCTTTCGATCCACATCCGGGGCCGCGACATCCTACTGGTGGACGACATCTACACGCTCGGGGTAAACGTGGACGAAGATGCGATTCAGGCGCTCTACGATGCGGGCGCACGATCAGTTACATTCTACGCCGTTGCGAGAACGGGGGGCTAACACAGACCGATGAGGATTTCCAATAGAGCTCTGAATATCTTGACTGCGCTCACGTACAAGGGCGTCGGTCACAAATGGGTCATTGACCGTCTCCCGGCGTTCGACGATTTGGAAGCCCTCGTACCGCTCCTGCAGGCCGATGCCCGAGACGGCGCAGGCGTTACGGAGAAGGAATTTGAGAGTAGGCGAGCCACGATCGAGGAGTCGCTCGACGCCCTGACGAACTCTGCCGACGGTGTCGTGGCAATCGGGGAGGAGGGATTTCCGCCCTATCGAGGACGCCTGAGGAGAGCCGATGCGCCGGTTGTTCTTTTCTATAGCGGCGATCTCAGCCTACTGGATGCAGCGCAACTAAACGTCGCCGTCATTGGCCTCCTAAACCCCGACGAGCACACGATGGAGTTCGAGCGCGAGGTCGTGCGCGCCCTTGTTGCCGAAGGTGCCACGATCGTCAGCGGGCTTGCCGCCGGTTGCGACACGGTGGCTCACGACGAGACGCTTCGGTGCGGAGGCAAGACGGTGGCGATCCTGCCAAGCCCTTTAAACAACGTCCTTCCGAAGGGCAACTGGGAGTTGGCTGAGGAGATCGTAGACAAGGGCGGACTCTTGCTCTCCGAATACTACCGCCAGCATCAGTCCTGGCCGGAACTGCGCCGGCGATATCCGGAAAGGGACCGCTTGCAGGCCCTCTTCAGCGACTGGGTCGTCCTCACCGCAAGTTATGCGCCGAACAAGGACGGCAACGACAGCGGCTCGCGCTACGCTATGGAATCCGCCAAGGAGTACTCGCTCCCTCGCGCCGTCATGTACAACCCGGAAACGGACGACGGCAACCCCAAGTACGACCTGAACAGACAGATCATGGCGGAGGATTCGTCGGTTTTGGTGATTAGCAAAGAGAGTCTGCAAGAGGCAGTGAAGCAGATTGTGTCCGTCCAGCCGACTTCCCAACGGCCTCCGCAGCAACCCGGGTTGTTCTCCTAACCGTTATCCACCGTCTTTTTGCCGCGCGATCACTCGCATCCGCGTGATGCGATCACCGCGTTGGATGCGGTCTACGACCTCCATCCCTCTCGTAACCTTTCCGACCACCGCGTAGCTGCGCCACAGGTACAGCCGATCCTGTTTGATGATGAACAGCTGCGAATCGCCGCCCACCTGCAAACCCGTGCTCGCGACTCCGACGACGCCGCGCACGAAGTCCACGTCGCTCACTTCGAAGGGGAGCTGGGTTCCGGACCCGCCTCCGAGGACCTCTTCCGAATCGAGCGGCTTGGCCTTGCTCGCCGGTGCGCCCCATTGCGTGACCCAGTACTCGACGCGGTGAACCCGCTGCCGATCGTAGAAGCCCTTCCTCACAAGCCGGAGAATGTGGTCCACCGTTTTGGGCGAGTGAACCGGATCCGTGGTGATCACAAACGAGCCTCGATTCTCGACCTCGACCAGGATCTGGGGCCCGGTTGGGTGATAGGGCGGGATCCAGGAGGGAGTCTGCCCTGCCTGAAGCAACAGAACCGATAGGGCTGCCAGCATGCGACCATCATATCTGAAACCGCGACAGGGGTTGCAGGAATCGGCGATGAAGCGGGAAACTATAGGGGAACCAGCAGTTGACAGGCCTCGGCAGCAGGAAGTATACTGGTGTATACCTGCCAGTCTTTCCGGCAGCGAGGAGAACCAAAATGGCTAAGAAACGTTCGCAAGGCGTAGTAGAAGAGATCGAAACGATGGAGAAGGAAAAGGCGCTTGAGATGGCGCTCGGGCAGATCGAGAAGTCGTTCGGCAAGGGCGCGATCATGCGTTTGGGCGAGGCGGCGGCGGAGCGCGTCGAGGCGATCCCGACGGGTGCGCTGAGCCTCGACTTGGCGCTCGGTATCGGCGGCATCCCTCGGGGGCGCATCACGGAGATCTACGGAAATGAGAGCAGCGGCAAGACAACGCTCGCGCTCAGCATCATCGCGCAGGCACAGCGCCGAGGCGGCGTCGCCCTGTTCGTGGATGCCGAGCACGCCTTGGACGTCGAGTACGCCCGAGCGCTCGGCGTAGACGTGGACAAGCTCTACATCTCGCAGCCTGCGAGCGGAGAGGAAGCCCTCGAAATCATGGACGCGGTCGTCCGGACCGGCGCCGTGGACGTGGTCGTGCTCGACTCGGTCGCCGCGCTCGTCCCCAAAGCCGAGATCGAAGGCGAGATGGGCGACTCGCACGTCGGAATCCAGGCGCGGATGATGTCGCAAGCGCTCCGGAAGCTTGGCGGGCACGTCAGCAAGACCAATACGGCAGCGATTTTCATCAACCAACTCCGTGAGAAGATCGGCGTGCTTTATGGGAATCCTGAGACGACGCCCGGCGGTCGCTCCCTGAAGTTCTGGGCTTCGGTTCGCTTGGAGGTTCGCCGTGCGGAGACGCTGAAGGACGGCTCGGAAGCGATCGGCGCCCGAACGAAGGTGAAAGTGGTCAAGAACAAGGTCGCTCCCCCGTTCCGCGCGTGCGAGTTCGACATCATCTTTGGCGAAGGCATCTCCCGCGCGGGCGACGTGCTCGACGTGGCGACCGGTATGGAAGTCGTTTCCCGCAGCGGCACCTACTACAACTACGGCGACCTCCGCCTCGGCCAAGGCCGCGACAACGCGAAGCGATTCCTACAGGACAACCCGCAGATCCTCGACGAGATTGACCAGAAGGTTCGCCAGATTCTCGCCGAGCGGCGTGCCGCTGTGTACGCAGCGGCTGCGGTCGAAGACGAAGAGCCGGCCGCGGAGGAGATCTCTGAGTAAGCAGGACGACCCCGTCGCACCGAATGACACGCTCGCGGTTGCGCTGCGTCTGCTGCGCAACCGCGACTACTTTGTCGAGGAGTTGCGACGCGCTCTTCGGAGACGAAGCCTTCCCGAAGAGGAGATCGAATACGTGATCGAGGTCTGCCTCAAACGCAAATACCTCAACGACCTTCGCTTGGCGCGCGAGATTGCCCACAGGCTGGACTTCAAGAAGCACTACGGCCCTGCGCGGATTGAAATGGAGTTGCGAAAACGGTTCGCCCCTCCCGATGTCATCGAGAAGGCGATGCGTGGCTTGAAGCCGGAGCGGGAAACGGTGATTTACGCCGTCGCCGATCTCCGCCGCAAGGGCGTGCTCACTCCTGCTCAGATTGCCCGACGGCTGGCATCGCGCGGGTTTTCATCCGAAGCCATTGAAGCCGCGCTGGACGAGCTCGTTCGAGACTGACCCGATTTCGACGGGTACTCTCCGCGCATGCGCGTACTGTTCCTGGGCGATATCGTCGGATCGCCGGGTCGTTCGGCGGTCCTGCGTGCTTTGCCTTCCTTGCAAGAGGAGTTCACACCCGATTTCATCCTCGTCAATGGCGAGAACGCCGCCGCAGGCTTCGGGATCACGCCCGATATCGCGGAGGCGCTCTTCGAAGCCGGTGTCGACGCCATCACCCTCGGCAATCACGCATTCCACCGGTCGGAGATCGCGGACTATCTCGACTCCGGCAAGCCAATCGTACGGCCGGCAAATTTTCCTCCGGGCACGCCGGGCAAGGGAGTGTGCCTTCTCGAGAAAGGCGAATTGCGACTGGCCGTATTGAACGCCTGCGGACGAACCTTCATGGATCGGCCGTACGACGATCCGTTCCGGTGCCTCGACGAGCTACTGGAGTCTCTCGATACGCCCGCAAGAATTCTCGACTTCCACGCGGAAGCCACGTCGGAAAAGATCGCGATGGGCTGGTACCTGGACGGCAGAGTCAGCGCAGTCTTAGGCACTCACACGCACGTTCAAACGGCCGACGAGAGAATCCTTCCCGGCGGGACGGCCTACCTTTCGGACCTCGGCATGTGCGGGCCACGGAACTCAGTGATCGGCATGGATGTGACCACGATCCTCCGGCGGATGACCACGCTCTTGCCGCATCGGTTCGAGGTCGCAAAAGGGCCGACGGTTCTAAGCGGAGCGCTCTTGACTCTCGACCCCAAGACCGGCTCGGCGGTGGGGATCGAGCGCCTTCTGCGGGTTTCCGGCGAGTGATCGTGTGCCCTCGACGCCCTATCCCGCGTCAAAACCCAACGAGGCGCCGAGGCTAGCCACATTCGTTTGGCCATATCGGTCAGAATAGAGCCTCAAGCAAGAAGGAGTAGAAGTTATGACGATCGCCGTTTTAGGTTTGACATTGCTTGCAGCCGTTGGTCAAGTGGACGTCAGTCTCTACGCTGGCCAACCGCTCTCGACGGAGGGGATTCAGGTCAAGGCATGGGGCGCCGGCCAGGCGGAGGAGACTACGGATCGCTCCTCGGCGGGCCAAAACTCCATCAAGGTGACGACGTCGGGTTACTTCCAGGGCGCGGTGCTTCAGTTCAAGGAGCCGCGCAACGTGAAGCCGTACGCCGCGAGCCGCGAGAACCTGCTGGTTTTCAGCGTGTACCCGGTCGAGGTCAGCGCGAGTTCGAGTTCAGGAACGTCCTCCGGCGGCTCCGGGATGGGAGCCGGCGGAGGAGTCAGCGCCGGCGGAGGGCGGTCCGGCTCTCAGGGCAGCTCCGGCTCCACAACGGCCACGCCGCCCAAGCAGATGGAAAACCTCCGCGTGGTGATCTTCACGACGGATGGCAAGGCGACGGAGATTTACCTTCCCTTGACATCCTCGGGCCGCGCCTACGGGCGCTGGGTCAAAGTGGGCGTCCCCCTCTCGGCGATCCCTCGCTT
>RFHN01000089.1 GCA_003695835.1 Armatimonadota bacterium | reverse complement strand
CGCGCGCGTGTCGGCGCAGGCGCAGGTCAACCGCGTTCCGGACAACTTCCAAACCAGCGAGTTCAACTGGGAGCACGGGATGGTGGACAAGATCGTCCCCCGTTCGGAGATGCGACAAACGCTCGTCACGATTCTTTCCCACGTTACGAAGAAAGGAGGTATTGATCTTGGCGCGGTCATGGCGTGAGTGGGAGAAGCCTCTACGCGACTTGGAAGAGGGCATTGCGCGACTCCGAGAGTTGCGCGAGAAGGTAGCGCCGGAGCGTGCGGAGGCGCTGGACCGGCAGATCGCCGAGTTCGAGCAGAAGCGGGACGAGTACATCCGAGTCAAGTACAGCCGCTTGGGCGCGTGGGAGCGCACGCTCGTCGCCCGCGCGGAATCGCGACCCTACACGTTGGACTACATCCAGTACTTCGTGGACGACTGGGTCGAATTGCATGGAGATCGGCGCTTTGCCGACGACAAGGCGATCATCGGCGGGCTGGGACGCATCGAGGGCCAGTCGTGCGTCATTGTTGGGCACCAGAAGGGACGCGATATCAAGTCGCGGCAGTTTCGGAACTTCGGCATGGCAAAGCCGGAAGGGTATCGCAAGGCGATCCGACTCTTCGAGATGGCAGATCGGTTCGGGCTACCCGTGGTGACGTTCGTGGACACGCCAGCCGCGGACCCAGGCGTCGAGAGCGAGAGCCGCGGCATCAGCCAGGCGATCGCCGAGGGGATGTTTTGCATGTTTGGCTTGGGCGTCCCGAGCGTGAGCGTGGTGATCGGAGAGGGTGGCTCGGGCGGAGCGATCGGGATTGCCGTCGCGAACCGCGTGCTGATGCTCGAGAACTCGATCTATTCAGTCATCCCGCCGGAGGGGTGCGCCGCGATTCTTTGGCGCGATCCGACAGCCAGCGACCGAGCCGCCGCCGCCCTACGATTGACCGCGAAGGACGCGCTCGAGCTCGGGATCATTGACGAGATCATCCCCGAGGGTTTTGGCGGCGCGCACCGCAACCCTCAAGAGACCGCGGACAACGTCAAGGAGGCGATCCTCCGCCACCTGAAAGAGTTGAGCGGGCTCAGCCGAGAGGAGATCCGCGAGCAGCGATTCCAGAAGTATCGCAAGATGGGGATCGTGGCTGAGCCCGCGAGTACGGAAGCGTAGCGGTTAGGCGCCTCCACCCTGGTTTTGGTTCGACCTGGTTCCCGAACCGCCGCCCTGACCGCCGGTACCGCCGCCTCCAGGGCCACCCTGGCCGCGCTCGCGCATCCGCTCACGCATTCGCTGCTCCATTTCTTCGCGAAGCTGCTTCAGTTTGGCCTTCTGCTCGGCTGTCAACACTGCCTCGATCTGCTTTTCGGTTTCCTGACGAATCTGGTTGAACTTCTCCCGCAGGGCCCCCTGTTGCGTTTCCTGTTGCTGCCGCAGCTCTTGCATCTTCTTTCCGGACTGCTCAAGGATCGTTTCGATCTTCTTCTTCTGGGCGTCGGTGAGGTTCAGCTGGTCGAGCATCGCCGTCCAACCGCGCATCATTCCGCCGCGCGGACCGCCCTGACCCGGGCCTTGCCCTGGCTGTCCGCCACCTCCCATAGCGGGCGGGGCGTTGAAGTCCTTTCCATTGACCGGCGGTTTGGGCTGTTCCTTTGGGGCGTCTTGGCTCGGCTTTTGCGGCGAGTCCTTCGGGGCGTCGGGCGTCTCGGTCTCAGCCTTTGCCTCCGTCTGAGGTTCGCCGGACTCAATCGTGGAGACGGACTGGGACGACTCTTGGGAGCTGGCCGCAACGCCTGAATCCGGCTTGGCGGTGACGTCCTTGTTGCAGCCGGACGCGACGAAGGCGCCAGCCACCAAAGCCAGCGCGAATAGGGCGAGAGAATTCTGTAGTTTCATCGAAGTTGCACCTCTTACGCGATAGTATACGATGGGGCGCGGGAATTCGTTATCCAGGCGCTCGAATTTTGCTTCGTTGGGTAGGCTTTGAGCGTGCCGTTCACCCGCGAGGACGCTTGGAATCTCTTGTGCGAACACACGGAGAGCGAATCTCTGCGCCGCCATTGCCTCGCCGTCGAAGCGGCGATGCGGTGGTACGCCCGCAGGCTCGGCGCGGACGAAGAGAAGTGGGGCATTACGGGTCTGCTTCATGACTTCGACTACGAGAAACACCCGGAGGACCACCCGATTTGGGGGATGCAGCTTCTTGAACGCCAGGGTTGGGATCCTGAGGTCATTCGGGCCATCGGCTCCCACAACGACCGCACGGGCATCCCTCGGGAGACGCCACTGGAAAAGCACCTCTTCGCCTGCGACGAGATCACGGGCTTCATCGCTGCGGTGACCTACGTCCGCCCGAGCAAAGACGTGCGGGACGTCGAGGTGAAGAGCGTGATGAAGAAGCTGAAGGTGCCTTCGTTCGCGGCGGGCGTGAACCGCGAAGAGGTGCGCCAAGGGGCCGAGCTGATCGGACTTTCCTTGGAGGAACACATCGCGAACGTCCTTCAAGCGATGAGCGAGCAAGCCGAAGCGCTCGGTCTGGCCGGAGTGCCGACCGGATAGTCTCCGCCCGCCTTGATAAGAATGAAGGCGATCGCTCCCGCGAGCCGCGTCCGGCCCGCGGGAAGCGAAAGCAATGGTCGGTCGAGTTTAGGCGTTGCGCTTCGCGAAGTCCTTCATGAACTCCGCGAGCAACTCCGCGCCGGAAACTGGGAAGGCGTTGTACATCGAAGCGCGCATACCGCCGACGCTACGGTGGCCGGCGATCGTCTTCATTCCGTTCGCCTCGGCTTCCTGGATGAACTTCTTGTCGAGTTCCTCGTTGACCGTTCGGAACGAGATGTTCATCTTGCTTCGGTTCTTCTTTTGCGCGTGACCGATGTAGAAGCCTTCGCTTTGGTCAATGACGTCATAGATCAGCGAAGATCTCTTCTCCGCTCGCCGCGCCATCTCGTCGAGCCCACCCTCTTTGATGACCCACTTGTAGTACAGTCCGCACATGTAGATCGCCCAGCAGGGCGGCGTGTTGTGGATCGAGTCCGCTTCATGCGCCTTCTTCCAGCTGAGCATCAGCGGAAGGTCCTTTTGTGAGGCGATCTCGAGGGCGCGCGGCGACAAGATGACGGTTGCGACGCCCGCCGGCCCTTGATTCTTTTGGGCGCCGGCGAAGATGACGTCGTAGCGACCGAGGTCCATCGGGCGACTCAGGATGTTGCTGCTCATGTCGCAGACGACCGGCACATCGGGAGCGAACTTCGGGTCGCGGAGATAGTCCACGCCTTGGATCGTTTCGTTGCTCGTGAAATAGATGTAAGAAACGTCGTCGCTGAAGTTCGGCTCGTCGTCTTCCGGTGCGTGATCGAAGTTCGACGGCTCGCTCGTCCAAGCGATGTGCACGGGACCGAGCTTCTTGGCGTCGCCGATGGACTTGTGACCCCACGTTCCGGTGTCGATGTAGTTCGGCGTCTTTCCTTCGATCGCCAAGTTCATGGGGACCATGGCGTTCTGGAGGCTGGCGCCACCTTGGAGGAACAGCACACCCCAGTCGTCCGGAATGTTCAGGATCGTGCGAAGCGATCGAATCGTTTCGTAGTGGATCGCTTCGTAATCCTTGCTGCGGTGGCTCATCTCCATGACGCTCATGCCGCAGCCCTTGTAGTTCAGAAGGTCGTCTCTTGCTTCTTCGAGGACCTCAACGGGAAGCGTCCCGGGCCCCGCGGAGAAGTTGTAAACCCGACCGTATGGCAAAGCTTCAAGATGTGTCCCTTTCACGGCTTGATGGTACCCCACGAGAGCGAGGCGCGGCAGCCAGCGTGAGCAGGACCGTTGTGACGAAGATCATCACACCATCGGCAATCATGCGCATCGGGACAGGCGAGGGATAGAGGCGCTCGAGCTTGAGTTGTTCCGCTACCCGAAAAACGAGCTCGGGCACTGCCTTGTCCTCTCGACTGACGGGTGCGAACCGATAGCGGCGGCCGAGTTCGAATTGGCTTGACTCTGTGGAAGGGACTGTTAGGACGGAATCCGGAAAGAGCCATGCCAAGGCGCAGGTCGCAGCCCCGAGCAACAAGATGGCCCTTTGGAGTGGAGTCATAGGGATATGATAGCATGGTCTTGCGGTTTCTAAGGGGCTCCAGATGCGGGCTGCCGTAGCCTGCACACTCTTTCGCGCCATAATTCAACACAGACGTGTCTCGAGTGTCGCGCCAGCAAGTCGCCCAAGCGCGCCCCAAGAAACCCACGGTTCAAGAACGGCATCGCATCGACTGCGGGCCGATCCGCGGTTCGAAGCGCGGCGTGTGGCGGGCGGCTACGTTGATCTTCGTGCATCTTCTGATTGCCGCCCACGTCGCGTGGTGGGCGATCAAGGGGCGCGCGCTGACGCCTGTGGAACCGAGCGAGGCGATGCAGACGCTGGAGCTCGGCTATCTGAACGCGGGCTTCGTGTTCTTCCTGCTTGCGATCCTCGCAACGATGGTGTTCGGGCGGTTCTTCTGCGGTTGGGCCTGCCACCTCGTCGCGTACCAGGATCTGTGCGGATGGGTGCTGAGGAAGTTGGGCATTCGACCCCACCCATTCCGGTCTCGGTTGCTGATCTTCGTTCCCCTTTTTGCGGCGTTTTACATGTTCGTTTGGCCGCAGGTGCTTCGCGTCTATGAGGGCAAGCCGTTCCCTCGGATCGTTTATCATTTTTACACAGAAGATTTCTGGGCGACGTTTCCGAACTGGCAGATCACGCTGCTGACGTTTGCGGTCTGCGGGTTCCTGATTGTCCTACTGCTTGGCAACAAGGGGTTCTGCACTTACGGGTGTCCTTACGGAGCGTTCTTTGGGCTGGCGGATCGGATCGCTCCGGGAAGGATTCGTGTAACCGACGCATGCAACGGGTGTGGGCATTGCACGGCTGTTTGCACTTCGAACGTGCGCGTTCACGAAGAGGTGGCGCTGTACCGCATGGTGCAGGATCCGGGTTGCATGAAGTGTATGGACTGCGTGAGCGTCTGTCCGAACGGAGCGCTGTACTTCGGGTTTGGTGGAATCCGCGCCGAGGCCGCAACCAAACCAGCTCAGAGGCCGAAGGTCAAGTACGACTTCTCGATGCCGGAAGAGATCGCCCTCGTCGCACTGTTTCTGCTGCTGCTCTATATCTACCGCGGGTTGTACGGCGCGATCCCGTTCCTGCTTTCTCTCGGGCTTGCGGGCATCTCGGCCGTCCTGCTGGTTCAGACCGCGAGGATGTTTTACATGCCTCACGTGCGGGTTCAGCGATTGCAACTCAAGCGCACGGGGAAATGGACCAAGGCAGGCGCGCTCTGGGGGGTCGCGATGGCGATGCTGACCGTGTTCCTCGCACACTCTCTCGTCATACAATATCGCACACACGAAGCAGAAGCCGCGCTCGCCGCGGCAGACCGACTGTACCGGGAAGGCAGCCCGGAGGAAGCGAAGACGTTCGCCGAATCCGCCAAGGCGGGCTATGAGTGGTTGATCGCCCACGGTCTCTTTCCCGTCGCAGAATGGGAATACAAACTGGGCAACGTCCTGTCCTACCTCGGCGAGCCTGAAGAGGCTGTGTCGTGGCTTCGGAGCGCGCTGCGACGCAATCCGAGTCTCGTCGGGGCGCATTCCTTGCTGGGCGACGCCTACCTCCAAATGGGCAAGAAGGCCGAGGCTGCCCGCGAGCTCGAAATCTACCTTCGACACGAGCCCAGCGACGCCGCAGCCCGCTCGCGCCTCGCCCTGGTTCTCGCGGACCTTGGCGAGCACGACAAAGCGATTGCGGAGGCGGAGAAAGCGCTCGGCTTGGACACGAAAAGTGTGGTTTTTCGTCGAAATCTTGCAATTATCTATGCCGAAGCCGGACGCTACAAGGAAGCCGTCGAGGCGCTTCGGCCGCTCTTGAGAGAAGACCAGACGGGAGAAATCGGCCTGCTCGCCGCGGACATGGCGAAGGCGGGCGGCCTGCACGCCGAAGCCCTCCAGATCCTCGACGAAATGATCCAAGGAAAGCCGCTGGTCCCAAGCTTGCTGCGACGTTGGGCGCAGGCCTGCAAGGATGCCGGATTGCTGGAAGACCGAATCCGCGAGCTTGCGCGGTCCGAACCGGATGACGTCGCCTCGTGGTACAAACTCGTCTTTCTCTACGACGCGAGGGGAGACACTCGCGAGGCGCTCGCGCTTTACGATCGGCTTCGGAGAAGAGACCCTTCCCTGCCGCCGCCGTAACGGAGTGCGGCAAGCAGACGCCGACTCCAGAGGAGTCGCTTAGCGAGGTGGCCCAGCGGGCACCCCTACGGCGCGATCATGCTGTGGACGGGATACACGAGCGGCGCGACCGGGTTGACTCCCGCCTTTTGCAGAATAGGAACCAAGACCTCGGCGAATTTGCCGAGGCTCTGAGCAGAGTCCCAAACGTCTATGACCAGCCAGCCGCCCTCCTTCGGTGAGGCGACGTGATGCAGTCGGCCCGTCGGGCTCCCGGCGCCTGCAGCATCCAAGTCTCGAATCACTTGGTCGTACTGAGCCGATGACATCCCCGGCACGTCGAAAATAGCCACTACTGTTGACATGGTTCATTACCCTCCTTGAAGAACCGATAGACCAACCCTACGGGCAGATCTCCAGCCCCTGGTCGAGCATACCCCGAGTTTCAACTCTCGATGGCTCTTTGGTGAGCTAACGTGTCCAGACGATGGCAAAACCGGCTTACGAGCCCGTCTTCATTGAACCGCCATATGTGAGCCTCGTCAACTTGAACCACACGCTTGCCGGTTTCCCGCACCGTGAAATCAATATCCACCAATGCGACGACCAAGTCGTCTGACACAAGCAGGTCTTTAACGACAAAATGGTGGATCTCCATGCCAGCAAGGCTCGCAAAGAACTCGCGTGCTCCCTGGCGGCCTTGCCGATTTTGGAGCCAGGGCACGTCTGAGGCAGACGCGCCGTACTCCCAGTCCACATCTTCGGCAAGGTGTTCCAAGATGTCAGCTACGTCACCCCGCCCAAAGGCCGAATATATGGCCCCCACTCGTTGTAGATGGTTCACATTCTCCTCCTGCAGCACGGCGCTGCGTGGTTCAAGATTACCCTCAGCCCCGATTCGATAGAATCGGCCTCTGATGGGCAACTTGCGCACGCGGGGCGTGTGGTGTGGCGCTGGATTCCTCGGGCGATCGAGAGCCGACGTTCGCGAGAGAGTATCCCGCCTCGTCGACCTTGGATTCAATCTCATCCTGCCGAATCTGAAAGATGGCTTAGGCAGAGCTTGCTGGCGGAGCGAAGTGATTCCGGAAGCCAGCCACGAAGCGTATCAGGATTTCGATCTCCCGCTGGTCCTGATGGAAGAGTGTGAGCGCGTGGGCATGAGAGTCCATGCATGGTTCATCGACTTCTTTGAAGGCGAAAACGGCGCTGCGTTTCGTACCCACCCCGAGTGGGCGATGAGGGATCCGCACGGTCGCACGACGGCAGACGAGACTCTTCGCGGCAAACGATTTGGTTGCGTTTGGATGTGCCCCGCGCAGCGTCCGGGCTACGCCGACCAATGGCTCATCCCACTGTACCAGGAGTTTGCGAAGCGCTATCCTGTGGAGGCGGTGCACCACGACTACGTCCGCTACCCAGGGGACCTGGCGCCGGATCAGTACTGCTTCTGCGATTCCTGTCTCGAAGAAATCCCTCGTTGGGCGGTCTACGCGAGCGAGACCTACCGGAACGAGCGGTTCGAGCACGAGCTTTACGATCGCCCGTACCTGGAGGCGCACTGGGAGCCAAGCCCACGCGTTCTGCCGGAAGGGTGGCAGAAGTGGTCTCGCGCGGAGCGTGCGAGGTTCCTTCTGGAGGGTGGGTTCTTCGCCGGCGGGCGACGCGACCTCGACTACTTCTTCTACACGTTCCGCGTCGAGGCGATCCTCCGCTTCGTTCGCGAATGCGCAGAAGCCGTCCGCTCCGTCGCCTCAACGATGAAGATTTCAGGAGCTTTTTTCAAAAATCCTATCCACAGCGGGCGCTTTATCGGCCAGGACTGGCGCCGATTTCCACCCCACGTGGACATCTGCGCGCCGATGGACTACCGCGATCACTTCCCTGGTACCTTCGAGCAGTATCTTGCGCTTCTCCGAGAAACTATCGGCCTTCAGAAGCGATGGGCGGCGGGCTTCGAACAACTCTGGATTGGGTTTGCAATCAACTTCCTGTTCAAGGAAGAGCCAAACGGCCCTTACCCCGATTCCAAGGTTCGGGACGTCGTTCGGACGATCGAGGAGTCCCAGCCCGACGGTATCGTCGTTTTTTGCGCGGAACAAATCGAGGAATATGGTATGGGAGAGGCGTTGCGACGATCGTTCCGAGATTCGTCTTGAAATGACCACCGGTAGAATCGCACCGTGCGACTCTTGTTTACGGAATGCAAAGAGGACGACGCCGAGTTCTTCCGCCGCGCCTTTCCGAGCGATGCCCTAACCACGACATCCGAGACACTCGCTGAATGCGGCGACGTGCAGGATGTGGAAGTTCTCTCCATTCAGGTGCATAGTCGGGTGGACGAAGAGGCGCTTCGAAAGATGCCAAGGCTTCGGGTTATCGTCACGCGGTCTACCGGACTGGACCATATTGACGTCGGGGCGGCGGAGAGGCGCGGCGTCCTCGTTCGGAACGTTCCAGACTATGGCGCGCAGACCGTTGCCGAACACACGTTGCTGCTTCTCTTCGCGATCGCAAGAAGACTCCAGGACGCGATCGCCACGACTCGCGAGGGACGATACGAGTTGGCGGGACTGCTCGGCAGCGACCTCGCTGGAAAGACCGCAGTGGTCATCGGCGTCGGCGCGATCGGCGAACGGTTTGCCCGCATGGCAGAGGGGGTGGGGATGCGCGTCCTCGGCGTGGACCCGGCCCAGAGGCCGGAAACCGGTGTTTCCTATGTGACCCTCCGGGAAGGCCTCTCCCAAGCCGAGGCGCTGGTGCTGTGCTGTCCGCTCGTAAAGGCCACTCGGTACCTGCTGAATTCGGAAACTTTCGCTCAACTCCAGCGAGGATGCCTGCTCGTCAACACCGCTCGCGGAGGCGTCGTGCACGCGCCTTCATTGATCGAGGCTTTGGAGTCGGGAATCGTCGCCGCGGCAGGACTGGACGTCTTGGAATACGAGGAGGTCCTGCGTGGCAGCGTCCCTGCTCAACCGGACCAAGCGGAGGTCCTCGAGGCGAATCGGCGGCTCATGTCGCACCCCCGCGTGATCGTTACGCCGCACATGGCCTTCTACACCCGGGAGGCGCTCACGCGACTCCGGCAGAGGACGGTCGAGCTGATTCGCGAGGCCGTCGCCTCCCCCAGCTCTTAGCCTCCGACCTCCCACTTCGTCAGATCGTAACGCGCGCCCCAGCTCACGAACGTAACGCCACGGTCGTGGTATCCGATCCGGGCACGCATCAACCGGGTTCCCGCCTGTACGAACCGCGACGCGTTCCCCGAAACCACCACCGTCACCGTAGTGTCCGCAAACGGAGCCGTCCGCTCATCGAGCATCTCCCACTGGTTCGATTGGAAGTTGAACAGCTCGATGCGCTGAAGAACCGGAGTCCCAGACTGACCCGCTTCCAACACGAACTTCAGCGTCGAAGGATTTTCCGTCGGGGAAACCCCTTCCACCT
>RFHN01000088.1 GCA_003695835.1 Armatimonadota bacterium | reverse complement strand
CACATACTGGGTGCGAGCACGTTCGAAGCTCCGCGCCAAGAGTCGAGTTCATGCCGTGGCGCTTCTTCTGCGCCAATTCTCTCCACCAGCCGAGAACGGCGCAAGCGCGCCCCAATCCAACTGAACGGACGGCCTCCGCGAAACCGTCGTATACTGTAGCCGGTCGCTCTGAGGCGGCTGAAAGGAGGAAACGATGAAGAAACTGGTGTTAGGGGCGCTCGCGGCGGGCGGCATCTTGGTCGGCGCGGGCTGCGCGGTGCTGGAGCCGCAGACCTTCGCAGAGGGCCAACCCGGGCTCAACCCCATCGAAAACTACAAGGAAAAGAGGTTCCACGAGGCGATCCAGGGCCTCGACTTCCAGAGTGGACGCGTTCGAGTCGTCTCGAAAGATGCAGCGAAGATTCTGTCGTCGGGGCCTCTTCCGACGTTTGAGGATCAACTGGCCGAGGCGGGCCGCTTGCTCGAGGACAACGCCTACGTCGAGGCCATCGGCGCGTACCGAACGGCGGTGCTGATGCAGCCCGCGTCTCGGGAGGCGCTGGTAGGCCTTGCCAAGAGCCTTCGGACGGAGGGCGAGCTCGACAAAGGGATCGCAGCGCTGCGCTCCGCGCTGGATGCGGGCGCGCGCGACGCGGAAACAAAGTTCCTGCTCGCCGAATTCCTATGGCAGAACGACCAATGGCGCGAGGCAAGGCAGGTGCTGCGCCAGGTCACGACGATCTCGCCTTCGAGTGAGGAGGAAGCGCGGTACGTTGGCGAAGCCTGGCGCATGCTTGCAAGCGCGTACTGGTACACCGACGAACCCCAGCAGGCGCTCGAAGCGGCAAACAAGGCCGCTGAGTATGGCGTCGAGACACCGCCGCAACTGCTCGAACTCATTCGAGAGCGGATTCAGAAAGGAGGGATACGATGAATAAGAGGTTTTTCTGGTCTCTGTTGATGGCATCGTCGGCGGGCTACGCGATGGCGATCCTGCCGATCGTCGGCCCCCAGATCCGGATCGATCCGGGCAACGGGAACGCCGCGACGAACGAAAACTCTGCGGCGTCCATTGATCCGTTGGGACTCGAAATCGTAGGAACGTCCAACGACTGGCGGTCGTCCGGTGGCACCGAGATCATTCGCATGGCGGTCATGGTCTCGAACGATGGCGGACAGACGTGGACCGACTTCCACGTGCGCCCTCCGGCGGCGAATCAGTCGAACGTAGAAGGCGACCCGATGACCGCCTACGATAACCGGACGGGCACCTTGTGGGTCGGAGCGATCTCGTTCGCTACGAACGGAGGCTTGTTCGTGGCACGCAAGAACCCGGGAGCGAACACGTTCCAGCCTTCGGTCCAGGTGCGAACGGAGAGCGGCGCGGATAAGTGTTGGATGGCGGCCGGCGCGGCACCGGGCAACACGAACGCGACGCGCGTGTACATATCCTATAACCGTGGGACGTGGCGGAGCGCCGACATGGGACAGACGTGGCAAGGGCCTCTCTCCAACCCCTCGTCGGGCATCGGCTTCCTTCCCCGCGTTGGGCCGAACGGCGAGCTGTACATGGCCTACTGGGACTTCGGCAGCAACTACTGGGTGGTGCGCAGCGACGATGGCGGCCTCTCGTGGAACCCTCGCGTGCGTGCCGCAACCAGGATGGACACTTGGGGAACGCAGGACGGCTCCCGTTTTCCCGGCAACTTCCGCGTGCCGCCGTTTTGCACGATGGCAGTCAATCCGATCAACGGGAAGCTGTACCTCGTGTACTTCGACACGACGAACATCGTAAACGGCCAGCGAAACGTGGACTTGTACATGACCACTTCGACCGATCGCGGGCAGACGTGGACGACGCCCTCGCGCATCAACTTCGACGCAAACCCGCCGGGAGATCAGTTCTTCCCGTGGCTGGAAGTGGATCGGAAAGGTCAGCTCCATCTCGCGTTCTGGGACAGTCGAAATGTCGTACAGAACGACAACGTGACGAACGGCATGTTCGACAACTACTACATGTACAGCGGCGACGATGGCAACACGTGGACGGAGTTCCGCCTGACGCCGAACTCGTGGAACAGCAACAACGATGGCCTGAATCGGAGCAACCAGTTCCTCGGCGACTACAACGCTCTTGCCGTCGGCGGCAACTGGATCTATCCGGTCTACACCTCGACGCAGAACGGCAATCCGGACACGTTTACGAACGTCGCAGTAGATCCTGCGCTCGCGCCGGACTCGTTCGTCGTGACGCAAGGCGTGCAAACCGGTGGAAACTTGCAGAGCCTCGTGCTGAGTGACAACTCACGCGTCGTCGTACAAGCGCGGCGGCCGAGCAGCGCCGCCCTCGCCTCTTCGGAGATCGAGTCCAAGGTGCGGTCGTTCACGGCGACCCCCTCTCGGATCCAGTTCACGGCTGAGATCGCATGCACGGGGGCCCCCGCACGCATGCGCATCGAGCTGTTCAACTACTCGAACGGCCAGTGGGAGATCGTAGACGAGCGAGACGCTACGCCAAGCGATACGACCGTGGTGGTTACGATCGCAAGCAACGCCTCTCGGTTCGTCAATACTGCGAACAGAGAGATGAGGGCGCGCATCGGCATGCACGACCGCGGCGTGACCTTCGTCAACTGGGAGGGTCGTTTCGATCGCTTGGAGTGGCTCGTCACTCCCTAACGTCGAACGAACCGAAACCAAGAATCGGGCGCCGCATCCGCGGCGCCCGCTCGTTCTTGGAGAGCCCCTCTCAGGACGAAAGCTCGAGAACTTTGAAGCGCCGATCGTGTGGCGTATCTCGGACGAGGAAGCCCGCTTCCGGATGGGCATCCGAGATCAGGCTCATCTCCGGGCTGCCCGTCCCGTGGATGTCTGCGCCCAACTTCCAGATCTCGTCGGCAAGAGCGATGGCTTCGTCGAGAGAGAGGTTGACCTTG
>RFHN01000087.1 GCA_003695835.1 Armatimonadota bacterium | reverse complement strand
CTTCTCGAACCGACTGGAGTCGGCTCTCGGCTGTTCGGGCCCGCTCTTCGGCTGCTTCGAGAGCCTTGCGGGCCTGTTCGAAATCGGCTTTGGCTGCGGAGGCGAACTCGAGCAGGCGGTTCCGCTCTTGCTCCAGCTCGGAGACGGGCGCGCTCTCTACTTCGGGCTTGGCGGTGAGCCGCGATTCGGCGTCGCGGACGGCGTCTTCAATCTCCGAGATGCGTGCGCTGAGAGACTGAACCCGCTCCGCCGTCGAGGCGTGTCGCTTTTCCGCCGCCATGAGCGTTTGCCGCGCTTCCTCGAGCGCGCGCTCCGTTTCGGCGGCACGCTCTTCTTCGGAACGGAGCAGCGCGACCTTTTCCGCAATGGTGTCGTCCAGCTCCTCAAGACGGAGGTTCGTGGCCTTCATGCGCCGACGAACTTCCTCGAGTTGCGCTCGAAGGCGAACAGGCCCCGCCCGATCCTGCCGGTACGCGCCGCCGGTGATGCCGCCGGACGGGTAGAGGACCTCTCCTTCGAGCGTTACGATCTTTCGAACGCCAGGCGCGAACGGGGCACGGAGCGCGGATCGGAGGTCTTGAAACACGAGCACCGTTCCCAGCAGAGCTTCGATCACCGGCCGGTAGGCATCGGGGACCCGGATCAGGTCCGCAGCGACACCGATCAGGCCTTCCTTCGCAGCGACCTCGGGTCGGCGAGGCGCGCGCACCCTGGTAAGCGGATGGAAGGTGGCCCTTCCTGCTCGTTGAGCTTTTAGCCATTCGATGGCCGTCTCCGCCTCTCTTTCCGTCGGAACGATCAAGTCTCCCGCCGAAGAGCCGAGGGCGGCTTCGATGGCGCGGGCGTGCTCGTCGTTCGAGGACACGATTTCATCGACCGCGACAACATCACCCGTCAGATCCCCGCGCTTTGCGGCGTTGAGCACGGCCGCGGCTCCGGCTGGGAGCGTCTCGTGATTCTCGATGGCCGTTGCCATCGCCCGCTCGCGCTCCTCGTCCGCCGCCTTCTGCCCAAGCAGAGTGCGACGCTCCGTTTCGTGCCCATCTATTTCCTGTTCGATCCCGCGGCGGCGACCGACCAGCTCGTTGTGCCGTTCGAGCAGGTTCTCCACCTCTTGCGTCGCAGCGGCGACGGCTTCGCGAGCGGACTGCTCTTGACGCTCTGCCTCCTGCAGAGACTCGAGCAAGCGACTCCTCTCCTGCTGGAGCGCTTCGATCCGACGCTTCGCCTCGGCTGCCTCAGCTTGGAGCCTGACTCGCTCCACTTCTGCCTTTCTGGCCTCCGCAAGGCGCTGCTCGGCTGCCTGCAGTTTCGCTTCCGTTTCCTGTCGCAGAGCCTGCGAACCTTCAATGGTTTCCTTCAACACCGCCACGGCAGAACGCTCCTGCTCGAGTTCGCGTTCTGCGTCACGGACGGCTCCATGGAGCCTACGGAGGCGCTCTTCGTACTCGGCCTTGAGCGCGTCGGCGTCCTTCTCAATGCGCCCAAGATTCGCGAGCCGCTGTTCGAGCACCGCCTTGGCGCTGACTGCTCGCTCATGCTCCGAAATCGCGTTTTGGACCCGCCGTCGGATCTCGTCGAGACGCTCTTCAACCGCCTCCAGCTCCGTGGCGAGCCGGTTCGACTCGGCGCGCTCGGTCTCCGCCGTCTTGTGGAGCTCTTCCGCTTGAGAACGGCGGAGCTTCATGGCTTGTTCCAGCTCTTCGATTCGCTTTGCGAGATCGTCCGCTTCTCGGATCAACACGGACGACTCGACTTCCCGCAGCATCGCGACGAGCTCCTTGTACCGTTTGGCTACTTCGGCTTGCTGGCGGAGCGGCTCTCGCTGGCGCTCGATCTCGTTGAGCACGTCTGTGACTCGTTCGAGATGTCGTACGGCGCTCTCCAGACGTTTGAGAGCGTCTACCTTTCGGGTCCGGTAACGCTGGACGCCGGCGGCTTCGTCAATCCAGATTCTGCGCTCTTCGGGCGGCGCGCTGACCGCCGCGTCAATGTCCGATTGACTGACAATCGCGTACCCGGTCTTGCCGAGCCCGGTGTCGGCGAACAGTTCGTGGATGTCTCGTAAGCGAACAGGATGACGGTTGATGAAGTACTCGCTCTTCCCGTCTCGGCTGAGACGTCGGGTCACGACGACCTCGCTGGTGTTGACCGGCAGCTGCCCCTCTTCGTTGTCAAAGACGAGGGAGACTTCGGCATACCCAAGCGGCTTGCGCTTCGCGGATCCTGAGAAGATGACGTCCGTGGCTTGGCCCGCACGAAGATTCTTGGGGCTCAGTTCGCCCAACGCCCAAACGATGGCGTCCACGATGTTGCTTTTTCCGCAGCCATTGGAGCCTACGACGGCAACAAAATCGCCGTCTACGTCAATGTCCACGCGGTCGGCGAAAGATTTGAAACCGAAGATGCGGATGCGCTTGAGTCTCACAGGTCAGTGGTTCGAAAGGTACAGACGTAGGAGGGTCGCCAAAAGCACCGGAACTCTCGCGATTTTACCTCTCGGATTGGCCGATAAGGCGAGTGGCGCGCCGATGGCGCGCCACTCTGGCATT
>RFHN01000086.1 GCA_003695835.1 Armatimonadota bacterium | reverse complement strand
GTCCATCACCTCCGCTTTCTCCGCCGTCTTCATCTGGCCGTGCAGCAAGCCGACGCGGTAGCCCCCCAGCCAGCGTTCGGAAAGGTCCTCATAAAGCTCGGTAGCCGCTTGGGCCTGCATCTTCTCGCTCTCTTCGATGAGCGGGCAGACGACGTACACCTGTGCCCCCGCGTCCAGCAGTTTCCGAACACCGTCGTCGACGGCCTCCCTCTCCGTGCGGCTCTTCCAGTAGGTTTTGATCGGCTTGCGTCCGGGGGGCATCTCGTCGAGCACGCTGAGATCCAGGTCGCCGTAGAGCGTCAGTGTGAGCGTTCTCGGGATGGGCGTTGCGGTCATGACCAACACGTCGGGATTGCCATACCCCTTCTCACGCAACCGCCCTCGTTGGAGCACGCCAAATCGGTGCTGTTCGTCCACGACGACCAGCCCCAGCTTCTTGAATTCAACGCCCTCTTGGATGAGCGCATGGGTGCCTACGGCGATATGCGCCTCACCGGACCGCGTCCGCTCCCGAGCGCGATCCTTCTCTCGCTTCGTCAACCGCCCGACGAGAAGCTCAATGTCCAACCCGAGATGCTCCAATAAGCGCGTCAAGTTGATGTAGTGTTGCTCTGCCAAGATCTCGGTCGGCACCATGAGAGCCGCCTGGTAGCCCGAACGGATCGCCGCCAGCATGGCCGCCGCCGCGACCACCGTCTTCCCACTTCCGACGTCGCCCTGGAGCAGACGGTTCATCGGATGCGGCGATCGCATGTCTCGATAGATTTCGCCGATGACGCGCTTCTGCGCGTTGGTCAACGGCCAGGGCAGGATCTCCTCAAGCTCGGCCAGGTTCACGTCGGTGGCGTCGAACGATATGCCCGAAGCGGCGACGACCTCGGCTCGGCGCAAGGCGAGAGCCAGCTGCAGGATCAGGAACTCCTCAAAAACCAGCCGACGCCGCGCCTCCTCCGCCTCCGCGAGCGATTCCGGCAGGTGCACGGCGCGAATCGCTTCCGCGATGTGCGACAGCCCAAACTGCTTCCGGATCTCCTCCGGCAGGGGATCGGGAAGGGCCGGCATCACGGAGACCGCCGTCCGCGCGATCCGCCTCAACACCTTCTGAGAGATGCCCTCCGTGAGCGGGTAGACGGGCACCACGCTGGCGAATAACTCCTCTCCACCTTCCCCGTCCAGAATCTCCCACTCGGGAGACTCCATCTGCAGCCCCCACATTCCCTCCTTGACCGTGCCGTAGGCGACCATCTCTCGGCCCATGGAGCGCGTGAGGGCATCGTAGACCCACTTCTGGTTGAACCAAACGAGGCGAATCGCCGAGTCGCCATCGCTGATGGCGCCTTTGATGAGGGTTAGGCGCCCGCCCTTGGTCTCTTTCTTGGCATCAATGATCCGTCCACGGACCGTGACGGTCTCACCGGAACGCAGCGAACGGATCGGGCGCACGTTCGTTCGGTCTTCGTAACGCCGTGGGATCAGATAGAGAAGGTCGTACAGCGTGCGAACTCCGATTTTCGCAAGCTTCTCCGCGTTCCTTGGGCCGACACCCTTCAGGAAACGCACCTCGTCGTCCAGTCGGTACTCTCGAGAACCGCCGCTCATCCCGCCCCGCGATTGCTCAAAAAGACGAACAGAGCCAATGCGACGACGATGATCGCGATGGCCAGGACGACAGAAATGCTCGTCCGCCTCTTCTCGCTCCGTCGCTTCGAAGCATGGCCCTTCTGCTTATGGCGGTGGCGACTGTGTGGCATCCCTGCTCGCAATTATGATTGATTTTCCGCGCTCCCGTCGCTGCTGCGATAGGCTACGATGTGAGCCCTCTCGACCGTGATCATGCCCTCCTGTACCATCTCGTCCAGGGTTGGCAGGAACGCCTCGATCTTCTCCGTCGCGTCTACGATCTCGACGATGATCGGAAGGTCCGTCGAAAGGCGGAGAATGTTGGTGGTATGGATGACGCTGTGGCGCCCGAATCCCTCGATCCCTCGCCAAGCGGTGGCGCCCGCAAGCCCCGCCTCCCGCGCCTTGCGGATAATCGCTTCGTACAGCGGTACGCCGTGCCATCGGTCCGATTCGCCGATGAAGATTCGCAGCAAACTTCCCTCGCCTTCGATTTTCACTCGTTTGACCTACCTCGCACTACGACAATGCCTTCGCCAAGGCCCATCCCGCCGCCGCCGCGACGAGACATGAGACCACACTGCCCACGGCGTTCGCGAAAGCCAGCATCAGCTGGTGCGTCCGGACGAGCGCCATCGTCTCGTGACTAAAGGTCGAAAACGTGGTAAAAGCGCCCAAGCCTCCGACGATGAGAAACGCCCGCGCCTCGGGGCCGAGAGTACCGCGATACTCAACCAAGCCCATCAAGAAACCGATGAGCAGGCTTCCGAGCACGTTCACGCATAGCGTGCCCCAGGGAAAGGCGACTCCGGCCGCCCGCGTGATCGCACCGGACAAGGCCCAACGCGCCACCGCGCCCAGAAATCCGCCCGCGCCGACAAACACCCACGTGGGCATGGGCGCAGGTTACCGGACGAAGCACAATTCGTACAGGCGGACGGCGTCCGGACTTCCTCCGCCTCGTTCTTGCCCGCCCCCGCGCGGCGCGCTTATCGGTTCCAGAGGTCCCACTGATCGGTAGAGGAGTACTCGACGACCTCGACCGTGCCGTTCAGACGTAGAACCACTGCACGCAAGTCTCGATTCGCCGCGTACTCAGCCACCGAATTGCCATTCAGGTCCGCAAGGACCGGCAACAACTCGCCGCGACTCTGAAGAGCCTGCGCATAGCGATCCGCATACCCAACCCGTTGGGCCATCTCGGGCAGATACAACGGAGCAAAGTGCATCGCCGACTTGTCCCATGGCTTTTGCGGCGAGGCAACCCGGAAGACGCTCTTATCGAGATGCCAAGGCTTGTCGCTGTAAGCCGAGGAGGAAAGCACGGTGAAGGACGGCGGAAGTCCTGCGTCGCTGTAGGTGCGACGCTCCGCCACCGGCTTCACGCCCCACTCCTCGCGGTACAGCTGCAGAGCCTGCCCGATCCGACGAAGCTTCGAGATCGAAGCCTCGTAATCGTAGCCCTGGTTCTGATTCCGAAACGCGGTGACCCCAGCGGTCACCAAAGCGGCGACGCAGCCGATCAGCAGCACTCGCCAAGTCATGGTTTTCAACGTTTTCATTGATGTAACCTCCGAACTGTCTCGGGTGGCGAGCGCGAACGCCAGTCGCCGCCCAGCCCTAACAGATCCTACTCTTGTCCGACGCTTACCGGGCGAGCGAAACATCGCCTCACCGCCAAAGGATGTCGTGCTTGGTCTGCCGGCGGTGGCGTACCACTTCGACCGAGCCGTCCAGGCGCAAGACGACGTAGTTGATACCATCTTTCGGCATCGCCACGAACTCCGCCGCGCTCGCACTGTTGATATCCACCAGGATCGGCAGCCGCTCTCCACGAGCTGTAAGGAACTCCGCCATCGGACCCAGCTGCTTTTCCAACTCCGTGCCCCAGTAGGTCTGCTGGAAGTGAATCTCGGAGCGCGCGCTGAATTCATTCGGCGAAGCAACCCTGAACGTCTCCCGCGGCACGTACCACGGGGCATTCGGATTCGAGCTCAACACTCCACGACGCACCCGGTGTCTAGACTTATTTCGTGTGAAGTACGAAATCGCACTCCCACCCAGATTGACGAGCCGAGTGACCCGAAAGGTTCGCCGGAAGGCGAGCTGGCGAGAAATAACTTCGTTAGAGGGGGAGCGCGCGCAGGCGACGGACCCGCTCCTCGATCGGAGGGTGCGTCGAGAAGAGGCTCGCGAGACCGCCGGAGAACGGCTGTGCGATGTACATATGGGCCGTGGCCGGCTGGGCGGTCTCGGACGGCAGGACCTGCACGGCCCGGCCGAGCGTCTCGAGGGCATCCGCCAAGGGCAAGGGATCTCCCAGAAGG
>RFHN01000085.1 GCA_003695835.1 Armatimonadota bacterium | reverse complement strand
GATCCCGCAGCGCAGCTTCCAATAGGCCCCTCCTCTCTGCCGCCTCGACCTGACTCAGCACCTCTGCCTGAATCTCCTGGAGCCTCTCCTCCGAGGTGCACAAGACAAAACCGACTGTGTCCGCGCTGTGCTCGAGCTGGGTGAGCAGGTCGGCCGCAACCCACGCGGGATGGGCGCCTTCGTCTGCCACGATGCAGGCCTCGCTCGGCCCAGCGTACGAGTCCAAACCGACGAGGCCCCAAACCATCCGCTTCGCGGCATTCACGTAGGCGTTTCCCGGCCCGATCACCTTGTCCACGCGCCTCATGCCTACGCCCAGCGCCATCGCCGCAATCGCCTGCGCGCCCCCCAACTTGTACACTTCGTCAACGCCCAGCAACTTGCAGCAATACAGAACTGCGTCGGGCAGCCTTCCGTCTCCCCCGGGAGGGCAACACACCGCCAGCGACTCGACGCCTGCCACCAGCGCGGGCACGCAGTTCATCAAAACGCTGCTCGGATAGCTCGCCTTGCCCCCCGGTACATACACGCCGACCCGACGAATCGGAATCAACCGCTGGCCGATCCGGGAGCCGTTCTCCTCTTCGAACGACCAGCTCCAAACCGGATCGCGGTCATAGCCCGACGTTGCCACGCGCAACTGCTCCTCATGAAACCGTCGAATCCGAACGTGCGCGACCTCAATCGCGTCCGCCACCTTCGCTGGCACATTCGCGGCCTCGATCTCCTCCGCCGTTACGCGGATGCTTTCGAGATTCGGGGCGTCGAATCGGCGCGTGTACTCGAGCAAAGCCGATTCTCCGAACGACTTCACTTGATCGAAGATCTTCCGCACTGCTCGGTCGACATCCTCGCCAAACAGCGACGACTCGCGACTGATGACGCTCTGGATCGCGCTCGGCGTATCGGCGTCGAGGTAAACGGTTCGGAGCCTCACGACGCGAAAGCCCCCTCTCGAATCAGCGCCAGCGTCCGCTCCAGCCGCCTGCGAATTCGATCCGGGCCCAGCACAGACATCAATTCGAATAAACCGGGTCCCTTCGTCCGACCGGTCAGCGCAACGCGCAGAGGATGAATCGCCTCGGCACGCTTGGCCAGCCCGAGCGCATCGGCCGCCCCATTGACCAGCCCTTCCGCTTCCTCCACGCTCAACGCGGCTCCAGGCAGATTCTCGATCACGAACTCAAAAAGCCTGACGACGTACTCCTGGCCGAACCATTTCGCCACGCCGTTCGGGTCGTATTCGTACTCCTCGTCGAAAAAGAACTCGGATGCTTCTGCGAAGTCGGAAAGCAATCGCACGCGCTCCTGCTCCAGCAGCAGAGCCGAAGTCACATACTCGCGGGAGAACTCCTCGAAAGCCTTGCCTAAGGTCTGGGCAGCCTTCGACTGTCGGTACTCCGGATCTTGAGTCGTCTCGTGATACTGTCGTACTGTATCATAAAGCTCGCTCGCGTTCAGATCGCGGATGTACACTCCGTTCAGCCATTGCAGCTTCGTAATGTCAAACACGCCCGGGTTCGGCTGGATTCTCTCGATGGAAAACGCCTCCTCCATCTCTCGCAGGCTCATCTTCTCCCGATCGTCTCCCGGCGACCATCCGATCAGCGCGATGAAGTTCGCCACCGCCGCGCCCAAGTAGCCCTTCTCGCGGTAATCGAGACAACGCGTATCGCCATGCCGCTTGCTCAACTTGGCTCCGTCCGGTCCCTTGATAATCGGCGCGTGCGCGAACACGGGCAACTCCCAGCCGAACGCCCGATATAGAACGACGTGTTTGGGCGTCGAGGAGATCCATTCGTCTCCGCGAATGACGTGCGTGATTCCCTGCTCGTGATCGTCCACGACATTCGCGAGGTGATACGTTGGGTATCCGTCGGCCTTGAGCAAGACCTGATCGTCCACCAGCTTGCTCTCCACCTCCACCCGTCCGCGGATCGAGTCCTCGAACACGATCGTGCCCTCGAGCGGCATCGCCAGCCGGACGACAGAGGGGCGCCCCTCGGCGGCAAGACGCTCCAGCTCTTCCGGTTTCCGGAAACGGCAACGCCGGTCGTAACCGGTCGGCAGCTTGTTGATTCTCTGGAACTCGCGCATCTCCGCAAGCTCCTCCGGCGTGCAATAGCATCGGTACGCGTGGCCCGAAGCGATCAGCTCTTCGACACGTTTGTGGTAGAGGTCGAGGCGCTGACTCTGAAAGTACGGTCCATACGGCCCCCCGACATCCGGCCCCTCGTCCCACGTCAGACCGAGCCAGCGCAGACTCTCGAGAATCTCCTCCACCGCACCGGGCACTTCGCGCGCCTTGTCCGTGTCCTCGATGCGAACGATGAACTGCCCGCCGTGCCGCCGAGCCATGAGATAGTTGAACAGGGCGGTCCGGATATTGCCAACGTGCGGGCTTCCGGTCGGAGACGGAGCATAGCGGACGCGTACCATGAGAAGGCGAAAGGATACCTTTCGCACGCCGTATACTCCGCGTCATGAACGCCACGGATCGAGCCAGCAGGGTCTTGGAGAGCGCCCAACGGTGGGCACGCCTCGCGGGCGCACGGCGCGTCGGCCCCGAACACCTCTTCGCTGCTCTCATGGAGGAATCCGACAGCGTGGCGGTCGAAGCGCTCCGCGCCGCGGGGGCCGACCCAGCCAGGCTCCGCCGGGATGCCGCGCGCATTGCTTTGCCCGGTGGACAAGAGCCTCTTCCCCCAAGCGAGACTCTCGAAGAAGCGCTGCGGACGGCGGAGCGGGAAGCCAAACGGCTCGGCCACCCGGCTGTAGGAACCGAGCACCTTCTCCTGGCTCTCGCCGCCTGCGGCGATTCGATGCCCACGCGGATCCTTCTCAAGCTCGGTCTGACTCCAGACGTCCTACGCCGAGCCGTCCAAGACCTTCTTCACGCCGCCGCGGGGATTTCTGCACCGCGAAGCAGACGCCTCGCGGACGCCAACCGCTCCGCCCTGCTCGTCGTAGATATCCAAGACTCCTTCTTGGCTCCGATTCCAAACCGCGACGCCGTAGTCCATCGTTCCTCGTTTCTCATCGAAATTGCGAACCTTCTCTCCGTTCCGATTCTCGTCACGGAGCAGTATCGCGAACGAATGGGAGCGACGACCGAGGCCATTCGTAAGCTCCTGCCCGAAGGAACGCCCTGCGTAGACAAACTCTGTTTCTCCTCGGTCGAAAGAGAAGGCATCTGGGCCGAGTTGAGAGCGAGCCGTCGCAATCAAGTCGTGCTCGTCGGCATCGAGACTCACATCTGCGTGACCCAATCCGCACTCGACCTCCTGGACAGCGGTCGCGAGGTCTTCCTATGCGCCGACGCGGCGGGCGCGCGTCCGGACGGGGCACACGAGATCGCGCTCGGACGCTTGGCGCGCGCAGGCGTTCAGGTTACGCACACGGAGAGCGTCGCTTACGAATGGCTGAAGGAAGCGGGAACAGATCCGTTTCGGGATGCGCTCAAGATCGTGAAACGCTACTCGAACTGACGCTTTGTCGCCAGTACGAGCGCGAGCAAGAACCGCTCTTCGATCTCGAAGTCTGCCAGCATCCGAACCTCTTCCAAGCCACTGGCCTCTGCGAGCGCGACAACCCCCGCGGCTTCGTCGTCGTTTTGGTAGGCTCTCACCGCGGCTTCCATGCTCGCGCCGCCGGAGCGAGCGCGGCGCAAGATCTCTTGATCTCGAGCCACGGGATCCATGAGAAGAAGGCGATACAACTCGTCCTCGACGCCCAGAATCCGAGCTGCCGCCAGCAAGCAGCGGCGCCGGCCGAGCTGGCTTCGCACGCCAGCCGCAGCCCATAGGATAGTCTCCAAATCCGAGTACCCACCGCACACGGCGAGGGCGTAGGCGATCTCCGGGATCGTTTCGTCGGTCGCGTCCGAAAGCGCCACCCTCAAGCGGGGAGCTGCGGAGCGAAAATGCATCTCCGCGCACGCTCGCGCCGCTGCAAGCCGAACCGATGGGACGGGATCGGTAATCCGTTCAAGAATGACCGCCTCGGCTTCCGCGCAACCCATCTCCGTCAGGGCGCTGACCGCAGCGTGCCGCACCTCCGGGTCGGCGTCGCGCGCGGCTTGGATGAGCAGGGGGGCGCATTCCGGGCAGCGGAGGATCCCCAAAGCCCGGGCCGCCGCCGAGCGTACGGGGCTACTCGGATCGCCGACAAACCCCGCCAGAACGCCGCAAGCTTCCACGTCGCCGAGCGCAGCCAGCG
>RFHN01000084.1 GCA_003695835.1 Armatimonadota bacterium | reverse complement strand
TGGTAGAGCATCTGCTTCCCAAGCAGAGGGTCGCGGGTTCGAATCCCGTCGCCCGCTCCAGAAATGGGTATCCTATGGCACGTGCCTAAGGCGAAGACTCCCTCACCCAAGACCAAGTGGAAACCGGGCGATCGCGTCCGAATCAAGACTCGGGAAGCGACCGCCGCCGATCAGGAATCCCTTCTCTACTTTCCTCACTTGGGCGGCCTAACCGGCACCGTTCGGTCCGTCTTTTCAGAGACGGAGATCGCCGTCGTGATTGACGTGGACTCCATGAGCGAGGTCATGGTCGGCGCCCATAAGGAAGCTGTCAAACGAATGCGCGCGAAGTTTCTCGGAAGCCTTGGCGAAGAGCAAAAGCGGAACCTCTCGCCCGAGGAGAAGCGATTCAACGCGAACTACGTCGTGCTCGTGAAGGCTGCCGACCTCGAGAAAGGCCCGCCAAAGCCCAAGTCGGAACCGAATCTGGTCGAGGACGAAGAGGTCGAGGAGTACGAAGGGGAATCCATCGCGCAGGGAGTTCTTTACGACGATCCGGAAATCGCGGAGACATCCGCCCGCCTCTCGCCCGAGGACCTCGACAAGGCAGAGGAAGAGGAGCTTCGTCGCCGCCAAGGGAAGAAGACCAAGCGACGTTAGTTAGCGGACCAACTCTTCCGCTGCGAAACGCGGAATGCGCGCATCTCGTGGGGGCAATTCAGGGAACTCCGCGTGCGGCTCGGATTGGTACCAGTACGCCACCGACGAATAGTCGTTCTTCTGCAGATTCGCGTGCCCGTGTTCAATCGTAACGCGGATGGACTCTCGAAACGCGATGGGGTCCAAGAGGTGGAGCCGATAACTGGTGCACGCCCTCCGGTTTGGATGCCTCGGATCGTGTTCGTTGACCGTCGTGCCACCGAAGAGTTGCGCATGGTCGTGCATACCCCATGCCTGCGTAAAATAGTCTTCGCTGCCCGTTCCGTAGAGGCTGGGGTGCGCCTCGCCGTCAATGTAGATCATGTCGTCGCCCTCGCCCCACCAGGTCAGCTCCGGAACCTTGAGTAGTGCATCGCCAAACGGCTTCTGAAAGAGCGCCGGATCCAGGTTGTGCACGCTTAGATTGCATCCGACGTAATGCCCCCTCCCGACAGCTTCGAGGATCACGTAGTTCTCCGCTGGGTCTACCGGCGTGTCGAGCCGATCCCAGTAGTTGACGCCCTGCTCGGCAAGAAGCGGCTGTCCGGTCTCCGTGGGATACTCCTGGCGATACTGAGCGTGGAAGTACAGAACGTCGGCAAGGGCGCCAGCTTCGTGGAACTCTTCGAAGTCCACATAGAAGTAGAAGTGGCCGCACGGTTGATCGCTTTGGTTCTCCACCTCGATCCGCATGGCGCGACGGAACGGCATCGGCAGCCAACAGTTCAGCGCGACGCCTCCGCCCAGGTTGCCCTCGTTGTCCTTGTGTGTCACACAGCTGAACGCGGCGTTTTGAAAGGTGCGCGCGATCCCTTGACCCAGACAGAAGAAGTCGCCGATTGGAGCCTCGATGCTCGGCGAAGGCTCGTCGTCCCACCAGGCCCGAAGCACCATGTTCCTCAGGTAGAGGCGGTCCGGGTGGCCGATCGTCATCCAGATGTGGCGCACGACTCCCGCGCCTTCGAACTCCGCCAGCGCCCGCCGCTCGCCAGGCTCGAGGGACCAGAAGTCGCGATTGCCGCCCGTCGGGTCGTGGCTGGAGAAACGTCGCGGGCGACCGGAGCGAGGCGCGAAGAGAGAATCGGCGTAAAACATCGCGCGGATTCTACTTGCCAAAGAAAAAATGGTGCGCGGGAAAGGACTCGAACCTTCACGCCTTTTGGGCACTACCACCTCAAGGTAGCGTGTCTACCAATTCCACCACCCGCGCACGGAAATGGCTCGAAAAGTATACCCAGGGTTGGTGGAGATGATGGGATTCGAACCCACGACCTCTGCAGTGCGATTGCAGCGCTCTGCCAGCTGAGCTACATCCCCACGGCAGCCTTAAAGGATACCCTACGCCCGATCCGAAAGCGCCGCCGTTGCCCGGTCGTCGTCCTTCGTTCGGATGACCAATAGGGCGTTCGTCGCGCCGACGGAGGTAGCGTAGCAATGCTCCACGCTGATGCCGGCATCCGCCAGCGTGCGCAGGACGTCGGCCGCCAGACCCGGCCGATCCTCCGCCACATAGAGGATCGCATCGTGAATCTGGACTGCGTATCCCGCCGAGGCGAGAGCCGCCTGCGCGCGCTCCGGATCCTCCGGCACGAGATGGAGATACGCCTTCCCGCCAGGGACTCCATAGCCCACAAAGCACGCCAGGTTGATCCTCTGTTTCGAAAGCGTCTCGAGCGCTGCCGCCCCCGCGCCCACCTCGTCTCGGATCTCTACGATGAACTCTTTGCCCTTGGTAACGTGAGCCATGATCGAACCTCCACCGTCAAGGTACCCGCAGACGGGAGCGATTGTGTGAAGTTCCTCGGTAGAATAGACGCCGGAGGACGAACGATGGCAGTGAAGATGACGTTTTTGGGCCACGCCGCATGGCTCATCGAAAGCAACGGCACGAACATCCTGATTGACCCGTTTCTAACCGGCAACCCCGTCGCGCCGAAGTCGCCTGAGGAGGTCTCGGCCGATTTCATCCTCGTCTCCCACGCCCACGGCGACCACCTCGGCGATTCGGTCGCCATCGCAAAGCGCACCGGCGCGACGATCATCAGC
>RFHN01000083.1 GCA_003695835.1 Armatimonadota bacterium | reverse complement strand
TGACATCTACCTGACACACCTGTGCGGAATCGACGCGGAGACGGGCACGGTACGCGCTCCGAGCCTGGACTGCGGTCTGGAGTGGTGGGGCGTCTCCAACGTATGGGTCCGCGGCGAACGGATCGAGCGCGAGTCGGAGCGCTTTTCGGGCGCTACAGATTGAGGAACAGCTCGTGAACGCGGGAGTCTTCGGTCAGTTCAGGGTGGAACGCCGTCCCGAGCATCTTGCCGGAGCGAACGGCGACGACCTTTCCCTCATGTTCCGCGATCGGCTCCACCCCTACGCCAAGCCGAGTCACGATCGGAGCGCGGATGAACACGGCATGGAACGGTCGCTCAAGCCCCCGGATCGTTAGGTCCGTTTCGAACGAGTAAACCTGTCGGCCGAAGGCGTTCCGCCGAACCGTCACGTCCAACAAACCAAGCGTCCACTGATCGGAACCCTCGACCTCTTTGGCCAGAAGAATGAGGCCCATGCACGTGCCCCAAATCGGCATACCGGCTCGGGCCCTCTCTGGGATCGCCTGATCCAGGCCGCATCTTCGCAGAAGAATGCCAAGCGTTGTGCTTTCACCGCCCGGAATGATCAAACGGGAGCACTCGTCGAGATCGGCGACGGTACGCACTTCGCGACCCGGAACGCCGATTCGATCAAGGGCGACAAGATGGCGCTCGAAGTCGCCTTGCAGAGAGAGAACACCGACCGTTTCCGGCACGGTGCGGACTTATACCCGCTTGCGCAATCGCTTCCACACGACGGCTGCTCCGACGGCCAGAGTCAGGAGTGTGCTCGGCTCTGGTACGGGACCCGCGCCCACCATCATATTGGCCGTCCTGACGGGATCAGCCTCACTATAATAGACAGTTCGCATCGCTGCCTGGTAGGGATCTTTTGTGACCACGACCTCCCGGATCAACCTCTCGTGCAACGGCTGTTCAACCAAATCGCTCGCCTTCACACCTCGTAAATGCCACAGATGCGAAGGTTACGCGCCGGCAGATTTACTGGATTCCCTGCATGGGTGAGAGGACGCCCCTCGTTAGGAGATAGATGAGGAACAGGGCCAAGGCGATTCGGTAGAGGATGAAGGGCAGGGTCGAACGCGTCCTCAGGAATCGGATGAGAAACTCGATGGAAGCATAGCCCGTCAGGAAAGCGGCAACCGTTGCCAAGAGCACGTTCCCGATGCCCTGTTCCGCCAGGGACGCCCTCGCCGACCAGAGTTCGTAGACGCCGGCCAAGAAGATCGCCGGGACGCTCAGCAGGAAGCTGAACCGAGCGGCCACGTCGCGGCGAAACCCAAGAAACAAGGCCCCGGAGATCGTGCTCCCCGAACGCGAGACGCCTGGCACCAAAGCCAGCGCCTGGAAGAGGCCTACGACCAACCCATCTCTCCACGTGACCTCGTGTATCTCGCGTCGGTGTGGTCGTAGTACTTCCGCGAGGCCCATCACGAGCGCGACGCCGATGAGGGAGGCGGCGATGACCCACAGAGAGCGAAAAGGACCCTCGATCGCGTCCTTGAGCGCCAAGCCGGCGATGATGATGGGCATAGATCCGACCAGCACCGCCCATCCCAGCGAGGCTTCGGGCGAACGTTCCTTTCGTAGAATTGCTGCGCTCAAGCCCTTTGTCGTCCGCACGAGATCAGCCCAGAAGTACACGAACACGGCAAGAAGCGTGCCCAGCTGGATCACTGCGGTAAAGCCGGCTCCCGGGTCCTCCCATCCGAAGAGCGCGGGTGCGATTCTCAAGTGCGCCGTGCTGCTGACCGGAATGAATTCCGTCAAGCCCTGCAACACGCCGAGAACGATCGCCTCGAGCGCCGTCATGTCACCACCTTGATGACGATGACGGCTGTCAAGCAAAGAAGAAACGTGATGGCGTAGATGACGGTGACCGCCTGCCGCTGATTGAGGCCTTTGCCCAATAGGGTGTGATGAAGGTGGCGCTTGTCGGCCTGCGTGATCGGAGCGCGGCTCGCCGCTCGACGAAATACGACGAGCAGAGCGTCGAAGAGCGGAACGCCGAACAGCAGTACGGGCACGAGGAACGCAACGGCCGCGGCCGTTTTGACGACGCCCTGGATACTAATCGCCGCAAGGAAAAACCCGAGGAACTGCGCGCCGCCCGTGCCCATGAAGATCTTCGCAGGATGCCAATTGTAGCGGAGAAAACCGAGGCAAGCGCCGATGACGGTCGCGCTGAGGACTCCGATCAGAGGTTGTTGCCAAAGGGCGAGGACGAGCATCGTGCTCGCCATGATCACGGCAATGCCCGCGCTGAGACCATCCAGCCCATCCATCGTGTCCATCGTCTTGCTGATGAGAAACACGTAGAGAATCGTGAGCAGAACGGAGTTAGTTTCGCTAAAGTTGATGTATTCTCCGAAGGGGATTCCGATTCCCTCGATCCGCACGTTGGCCAAGTCCGGGTGCGCCAGCACGGCTCCCACGATGAGTAGGAATAGCGCCTGCCACGTGGCCGAAAAAGCGTAGAGATCGTCGAGCATGCCGAACAGAACGACCAAGCCGCCGAGCCCCAGAATCCACACCGACTTCACCGTGTACGGCCCAATCATCGGCACGTCGGCTGGGTGGTGAGAAAGAGGATACACGACGAGCCAACCGATGACGACGGCCAGATAGATCGCGAGACCTCCCCACCGCGGCGTCGGCTCCGTATGTACGCTCCGCTCTCGATTGGGCTGGTCCACTGCGTTCGCCAGGACGGCCAGGTGGAGGACGACCGGCGTGAGAACGAGTGCGGACACGAAGCTGACGAGGATCGCCAGCGTAAAGCGGCTCGTCAGGATTTCCGTCAGCGATAGGTCAGCCATCTCGATCTGTCACCGGCTCGAGTCGGCCGCATTCGATGCGCAACAGTTCCACGCCGGCCATGCTGAAGAGCTCGATGGCCAACGGGTCGGGATAGTCCCCTTCGAACACGACGCGCTGGATGCCGCTGTTGATGATCAGCTTGGCGCAGACGTTACAGGGTTGGCAGGTGACGTAAAGGGTCCCTCCCTCGCAGGAAACACCGTTTGCCGCGGCTTGGGCGATGGCGTTCTGTTCGGCGTGGGCTGCGAGCTGGCACCGTTGCGTCGTGTCACAGCCGTACTCTTCACAGTGGGGAACGCCGCGCGGCGCTCCGTTGTATCCGGTCGAGAGGATCCGTCGGTTCCGCACGATGACGGCGCCCACCGACCTGCGCAAGCAGGTCGCGCGCGTGCTGACCGTATGAGCAAGTTGCATGAAGTACTCGTCCCACGAGGGCCTCTTCGGCATCGTGCGGATTATGACGAACGGCGAGCGGCGCGTGCTCGATTTCGGGTATCTGTAGCCAGCTCGCCCAGGTGGTGAAATCGGTAAACACAGGGGACTTAAAATCCCCCGGGGAAACCCTTGCGGGTTCGAGTCCCGCCCTGGGCACCAGCTTCGTTTAGCGGAACATACACTCGATGACGACGTCTCGGATTCCGTCCTTGCCCCGGAGGTTCGTGGCGATTTTGTGGACGGTCGCTTCGACATCGATGTCGTGCCCGCGCATCCGCTTGATCGTGCCCTGAATCTTCACGATGCCGTGATTCGCGGACACGACCATCAGGTTCGTATCAATCGGGTGCCGAGCGAACTCATGCCGTACTCGACGGACCAATCTCAGGTTTTCCTCGCGAGCCATGCTTTTATTCTACACCAAGATTAGCGGCGACGCTTGACGGGGCTGTACTTTTCGTCGTCCCCGCTGTCCTCTTCGCCTTCCTCCGACCTCTTGAGTCGGCGTTCGCCTCGGAGGCTCTCGTCGTGCATGATCGTCGCCGCCGCGCCCTTGCGCTTCGCGACGATGCGCTCCCAAAGAACGAGGATCGGCGCGGCATTGAAGATGGAAGAGTAGGTTCCCGAAACGATGCCGACGAGCATGGCGGCGTTGAAGTGCTTGAGATCCGGCGTCGCGCTGCCGACGAACACGAGAATCGCCAAGGTCACCACGACGATCGCGCTGGTGTTGATCGAGCGAGCGATGCTCTGCGTGATCGAGCGGTTGACGAGGTTGTCGAAACTCTCTCCCGGCAACGGCCGACGGAGATTCTCGCGAATTCGGT
>RFHN01000082.1 GCA_003695835.1 Armatimonadota bacterium | reverse complement strand
GTTGTTGCCAGCGCCGCCCACGCCCACGACCTTGATGACCGCTTGCTTCTTGACTGTTGATTTTTCTGCACTCATGTTGGTTCTCCGTATTTTGCTCGATTCTGTGGGAACGCGCGCACCGGCTTAGGAAATCTCCTCCTCGCCGGCGTCGCCGAAAAGATCTTTCAATTTGCCTAAGAAGCCCCTCTGCTCCGGCTTTTGGACTCGTTTCGAGGCCAGTCGGCGTGCGTGATGGAGCAGGCCGACGATGGAGGAATGCTCCAAGTCGCTGATGACATCCCCAAGCCCCGCGAGCGGCATGGGGCCGGCAACTCGGATCGGCACGCCCCCGAATACTCTTGCCGCCAGCGCGTCCATTCCCGGCAATTTGGCTCCCCCTCCCGTGAGGATCACCCCTGCACTCAGCTCTTCCACCGGCACCGACTTCTCGATCACCTTCCTCGAAAGTTCGAGGATCTCTTGCGCACGGGCTTCGATGATTTCGCAGAACACGCGGCGCAGCATGGCCCGAGGCTTGTCCTCGCCGATTCTTTTCACCGGCACCGTTTCCTTTTCTCCGACGGTAGAGGCGATAGCGCACCCGTATCGCTTTTTCAACTCCTCTGCTTCCTCTGCCGGCGTCTTGATGAGGTAGGCGAGATCGGATGTGATGAATGCGGCTCCGATCGGCACGAGGCCCATGCTTACGATACCGCCCTCTCGGAAGACGCCGACGTCGGTCGAGTACCCGCCGATGTCAATCACGGCGCACGAGGCTTGCCGGTCGGTCGGCGTCGAAACGGCTTCGGCGGTGGCGATGATCTGGAGCACAATATCGTCAATCCGGAGCTGAGCACGCTCGGCGCATCGTTCGAGGTTCAAGATCTGACTCTTGTTGCCCGTTACCAAGAACGACACGACCTCCAGCCGCTCTCCGTTCATTCCAACCGGGTCGTGCACGCCCGCCTGGCCGTTCACCTTGAACGAAATCGGCACGGCATGGAGGAGCTGGCGATCACTCTCTACCGGCATCGTACGGCTGTGATTGATCACCCTCTCGACGTCTCCCGGCTGAATCTGCCGGCCGGGCGGTGTGATGGGGATGAGCCCCGTGCTCCGCGTCCCGGAGATGTGATCTCCCGTGATTCCCATGACCACGGAGAGGATCTTGGAATCGATCATCTGCTCGCAAGAGCGGATAGCCGCAAGAATCGCTTGGGCGGTTTCTTCGATGTCAACGACCGAGCCTTTGCGGACACCGTTGCACGGGGCGGTGCCGGTCGCCACGACTCGCAGGCGGTTCTGACCTTCCAATTCCGCCACGGCCGCGACGACTTTCGTGCTGCCGATGTCCATGGCGGCAACCTGACGCCCAGGAGCGTCGTTTCTCCCACTACTGCCAAATGTAGCAACCATCCAACTCATTGCGTTGATCCTTGTTCTGCTCGTCTCTGCTCTCGAGCATCTGCCCACTTGGTTAGCAGAATCCGGCGAAGCACACTGGCGTTCAGGAACATGCGTCCGCCGAGCGCAATCACCGCCGCGAGATAGAGATCCACTCCGAGCCGCGCGCCAAGGAAGACGAGGCCCGTCGCCAAGAAGATGTTCGTGATGAACCCGGTGATGAAGATGTCCACGCGGAAGCGATTTTCGGCAGCCGCCCTCGCGCCTCCGAGCACGGCATCCAATCCAACGACGGCAGCCACACCGACGTAGACGGGTTGAATCCACGAGACCAGTTGCGGAAAGAAGAAGGCGATCAAGCCGCCGACGATCAGCGCCAGGATCGGGATGAGGACGGTCACCGAGACCTACCCTCCCTCTTCTCCTCCTTCTCGTCTTTGTCGGGAAGCACGGGTTTCGCGTACTGTAGCTTTGTCGTTCCGGTGTAGGCCGGAAGCACCAACCTTTCCACCTTCCGCACCACCGCCATCTGTGGGTCGTTTTCCCGAATCTGGTACACGACTCGACCGGGCATCGTCAACGCGCCGTACAGAGTGTCGGGGTCGCCGATCGCCTGGATGACCACCGGCGATGAAATCGGTACGCCCTTCACGTTGACGACCGGTCCCTCGCACCGATAGTACGTCGTGGCGACGACCCGTTGTTTGCCCACCGCCACCGCTTCAGCGCCGCTCATGAAGAGCTCGTTCACGACGCGAAGGATGTCCACTTCGTGGATGACGTACTCCGGCTGAAGAATCGGATCGTTGGGCGGATTCTTGCTGTCTTGCAGGACGACTTCGATCCCCGGGCCTTCGACCTCGACCAGACCCGCAAGCACCTTGAGATCCTGGAGCTGTTGATTGAGCAGTTGCGCTTGTGAGGACTGCTCGCCGAGAGCTGTCTGGAGCTCCGTGACCTGTTGCCGTAGGTTTTGAATCTCCTGCTCGCGCTCGAAGAGCGTCTGCATGACGTCCAGCGGCGGCCCGCCACTGGAGTCCAGAAGGCGCGAGCTATAAGGGGCGAAACCCTGTGGCTTGGGCATCTTCCATGCTGCCACCAGCGTGAAGCCCAAGATCAACGTCATCAATGACGTGGGCACGACCCAGTTTCCCTTCAACTGTTGCATTTTTCTTTTTCTAATCCTTCCACCGGACCGCTGGCCGGTCGGGGACGACCAAATTGACGGTACGAGCTTTCTTGAGTAGCTCGGGCTCGGCTTCGAGCGATCGGCGCAGCACCTCCACCTTCTCGTCGAGCCGGCCGCCGTCCCCGAATTCGATTGCGGCACCCTCGGCTGCCTTAAAGGATAGCCCACCGGAGCTCAAGATTGTCAGCTTGCCGGCGAGGCGCGGCACCATTTTTTGTATCTTCTCGGCGAGTTCCAATACACTTCCGAGGCGGCGTTCGGACAGTATGGATAGGTTTGAGCCGGATTCTACTAATTTTCGATCCACCTCGAGATTCGGCTCCTTCCCCCTCAGTTCGAAGACGGTCCCATCCCGAGATACCGCCATCGTGCGCGCGCGTTCGTCCTTGAACCAGAGCAGCGGCGTTCTATACCAGATCTTCAACCTTGCCCTGCCGAACAGATTCCTTCGGAACTCACAGCGCATCACTGCGGGTTCCCACTCCACCTGCTGCTCTACCGCGAGAGGGTTGATTTGAAGAGCAGGCTTGCCTTGGAGCGACTGTACAAGCTTTCGAATCCTCGCCTGATCCCACTTCGCCGCCCCCTCCACGCGCGTGACACGAATCTGAAACAGCTCCGACGAATAGATGCCGGAGACCAGCACGGCGACCGACACGAGCGCCCAAATGGCCGGCCACGGCAAGTTCAGCCGAATCCTCCGTTTGGACGATCGTCTCTTACGCGAGGCCATATCTTCTCATCGCCGATTGCAGAATTCGCTCACACAGTTCTTCGAAGCTAATTCCCACGCTGGCTGCCGATCGAGGCACGAGAGATGTCTCGGTCATTCCCGGCAGACTGTTGACTTCCAATACCACCAACTCTCCATTTGGGCGAGCGATGAGGTCGGTCCGAGAGACATCCACAAGGCCCAGCGCCCGATGCGACTGGAGCGCCAACTCTTTCGCCCTCTCTTGGATCTCTGGGGCAACTCGCGCAGGCACGATCTCGTCGGTTGCGCCGGGCGTGTACTTCGCAGCGAAATCGTAGGTCCCAGACTTCGGCGCGATTTCCACGGGTGGCAAGGCCGCTTCACCGACCACTGGAACGCTCAGCTCGACGCCCTCTACCCATTCCTCCACTAATGCAGCCTCATCGTACTTCCACGCGAGGCGAAGCGCTTGGTCGAACTCCTCGCGCCGCTTTACGAAGGAAACGCCCACCGTGGAGCCCTGCGCCCGTGGCTTCACTACCGCCGGCAAAGGCACTTGATCCGGAATCGGCTGTCCTCGCTCGAGGCAACATCCTCGCGGAACTGGAATGCCCTGTTGCATAAGAAGCCTTTTGGCTGCCTGTTTGTCCATTGCAAGGGCGCTCTCCACGGGCCCAGCGCCGGTGTACGGGATTTCCAATAGGTCCAAGAGGGCCTGAATTCTGCCGTCCTCTGCGCCTGTTCCGTGTAGAGCCAGAAACACGATGTCGGGGCGCTCCGGCCCCGTTAGGGCGCCCCAATGCATGGAAGTATTGAATAAAAGTGTTTCAGGATCCAACTCCAAGACCTCATAGCCGCGGGCGCGAAGCGCCCGAGCCACCATACGGCCGCTGTGCAGGGACACCTCGCGCTCGGTCGAATGGCCTCCCGCAAACACTGCGATCCGCGGAGCGCGCTCCGACCGCTCCAACTCAGCGAGGAACGCTCTTGGGAACGCGTCGATGTTCCCCGCTCCCATGCCAACTACAATATCACCTTCTTCTACCCATTGGGCGACGGAGCGAGGAAGTCGGTACCGCGAGGGCACATACCACACCGGATGTCCTTGCCGCTCCAGCTCCTCCACGATGAGCAGCGACGACACTCCGGGTAAGGGCTCCTCTCTCGCCGGATAGATATCCGTCAATACGACCGCATCCGCCAGGGCCAACGCGGGGGCAAACTGCTCGAGCAAATGCTGCGTTCGAGAGTACAGGTGCGGCTGATAGACGCACACGATCCTCCGACCCGGATAGGCCTCCTTCAACGCGTTGAGCGAGGCGCGAATTTCGGTCGGGTGATGAGCATAGTCGTCGTATACCACGACGCCGCGCGATTCGCCGATTCTTTGCAGGCGTCTTTCGCTGCCTCCCACATTCGCAAGATGCGGCAGAAGTTCTTCTACGCTGGAGTTTGTGATATGAGCGGCCGCGACGGCGGCGGCGAAACAGTTCAATGCGTTGTGGCGCCCGATCAAACTCGGGCGTACGGCTGTGCCTCCAAAGCGAAGCTCTCCGCGGTCGTAGCTCCCGACATAGGAACCGTGCTCGAACCCATACCCCACCGCAGTCGGAAAACTCGCGGCGATCGTGGCTGCGCCTTCGTCGTCTGCGCAAAAGAAGAGGGGAGGGCTACCCGTCGCCCGTCGGACGAATGTCTTCACGCTTTCGAACAGCGCTTCCTTCGTCCCGTGGTAGTCCAGATGGTCCGGTTCGAGGTTCGTGACGAGAACGAACTCGGGGTGAAGGTCGAAGTAACCTTCGTAGGCTTCACAGGCCTCGACGACGGCGAACGGCCCTTCGCCGAACCGTACGTTTCCGCCGAAGGCGGGTACGTCGGCGCCAACGATAGCGAGCGGATCCCCACCCTGGGCGGCAAGCAGCTGGGCGAGTACGGCGGTCGTCGTCGTCTTGCCATGCGACCCGGTGACGGCGATTACGCGGTAACCCTCGAGAAGCAGTCCGAGTAGCCGGGAGCGGCGGATTCGAGGAAGGTTGAGCCTCTCCGCCTCGACCGTTTCCGGGTTCTCTCGCAGCGGAATGGCGTCGGAAACGACCACGAGGTCGGCGCCCTGCACGGCCCAAGCCGAGTGCCCGATGGTGACCGCTGCGCCGAGCGCTTGCAGCGCATCCGTCGTCGAGCTTCGCGTTAGGTCGGAGCCGCTAACTGTATAACCTTTTGCCAGCAGAATTCTCGCCAGCGCGCTCATCCCCGCTCCGCCGATGCCCACCAAGTGCACGCGGCCGCTCTCGGGCAACGCGGCGACTTCGGTGAACCAGGACTGCTCTTCCTTCAATCTCATCTCGCGTTAGCCCTTATGATGTGCCAGATCCGATCCGTGGCGTCGCGGATCACCCACGACTGGAGAGCCGCGCGCGCAGCAGCCCTCTTCCCTTCGTCGTCTCGCCATTGACGCCAGGCTGCCGCAAGGTTCTCTGGCGTGAGCTGAGACTGAGGCAGAACGATAGCTCCCCCCATCGCCTCGATGACCTTGGCATTCTCGTATTGGTGGTTGGCAAAGGCGTGCGGATAAGGGATGAGGACGGAAGGGATGCCGAAGAGCGCCAGCTCACACAGCATGCCGGTGCCGGCTCTCGAAATCACGAGGTCGGCTCGACGCAAGACCTCAGCGAGCTCCGCGGCCTCGAGGAAGGGCTTTTGGCGGAAGTTCGGCGGCGCGGCTACGCGCGCTAATGCTGTCGCGCACGTCTCGAAGTTCGAGGGTCCCGTCACTTGCAGCCATTCCTCTTGGTCGGTTCCAACTTGCATGGCAAGGGTCAGGAACGCCTCGTTGAGCGCCGCCGACCCTTGGGAGCCGCCGAGTGCCACCGTCAAGAATCTCTCCCCTGGCTCGCGGCCAGCAGCCTCGACAAGTTCCCTTCGGATGGGCATGCCCGTGACCGTCGTTTCACACTCGAAGTACGTGGCCGCCTGCTCGAATACCAAGCAAGCTACACGCGCAAACTTGGACAAAACGACATTCGTTCTCCCTGGGACGGTGTTCTGCTCGTGGAGGATGATGGGGATTCCGAGTGTCCTCGCTGCGGCGAGAATCGGGGCGGCGGCGTATCCACCGGTCGAAAAGATCAAGGCCGGTTGGAACTCCCTCAACGCCTTGCGAGCGCCTGCCGAGGACCGCAGAATGCCCAGTGCGCTGCGAATACCGCTCGGCGTGAAGGGGCGCTGAAGAGGGCTACTCCGGAAGCCTCGGAATGGGATCCCTGCCTTCTTGCATTCTCGCGACTCGATGCCCCTCAGACTGCCGAAATAGCAAACCTCCGCGCCCTCCTCGACGGCGTGTCGCGCGACTTCAAGTGCGGGAAAGACGTGTCCGCCCGTACCCCCACCGGTCACTACGAGCCGCAACGGGCACCTCCTTCCTGGATGGTTCCTTGATCAACGCGCATACCGAGCCAAGACCGATCGCCAAACTGAGCAGGCTGCTCCCCCCATAGCTGAAGAACGGGAGGGGGATCCCAATGGATGGAGCAACGCCTGTAACCATCAACAGGTTACCCAACGCCTGCACCGCGATCCACCACGCAACCCCGAAGGCCACGTAGCGATGAAAAGCCTCCCTCTGATTCACGCCGATCCGTATCAGCAAAACAAAGATACTGCCCAGCAGCCAGGTAACGAGTAAGAAGCCGAAGATGCCGATTTCTTCGGCAATTGTGGTGTATATATAGTCTGTTGTTGCAGCAGGCAAGAGATACTTTGCGTGCCCTCGCCCGACGCCGAGACCCGTTACGCCGCCCAAGGCAATGGCGGTCTGCGAGAGGAATGGTTGATAGGATGCGCCTTCGATCGCGTCGCGAGAGGCTGTGTCGCGGAACGTCGCGAGTCTCTGGACGCGATACGGCTCGGCGAGCGTGAAGAACACACCCGCGACGATGGCCAAGGCGACGATCGCCCCGACGACTCGAACGGCATACCGCCCGTACAACCTCCTCGCGCCACCCGCCAGAAGCATGCCGAAGGGAATCGCGAGGGCGAAGACTGCCGTGCCGAGGTCTGGCTCCCGCTCGATCAAAACGAAAAGCGAACCCAAGATCAGGAGGGGCAGTACCAACCGCACGACCCAGTTCACGAACCGATCACGCGGCCGCACTTTCTCCATCCGCGGCCAGGGCAAAGCGAGGAACCACGCGAACGCAAGGACCACTGCCGGTTTCGCCAGCTCGCCCGGCTGAATCTGCACCGGCCCAACGGCGAGCCACCGGCTGGCCCCGTTCGCCGAGATCGCAGATGGGTGTATGAGGACCCACACGCATAGAACAAACACGAGCATGAAGAACGGTAGCACCGATCGGCGAACCCACTCCGACGGCAAGCGACGGAGGACGAGAAACGCAACGCTCGCGATGACGACCCAAAGCAACTGCTTGACCCCAGGACCGCGAAGCAACGCGCCGCCTGTGTCCGGTAAGGATGCGCTCGTGATGAAGAAAACGCCCAACAGCGCAGCAAGAAGAGCATAGCCCTTCAACCACGTCTCGTCTCTCAGCGTTCCTCGGCTCATCGTTCCTCGTTTTCTCCTAATGTTAAGACTATCTCGCGGAACCGTTCGCCGCGCTCTTCGAAACTGGAGAACTGGTCGAAACTCGCGCATGCCGGCGACAGAAGGACGACTTCGCCGCTCGTCGCGTCCCGATAGGCGGCGCGAGTCGCCTCCTCGAGCGTCTCGAACTCGGAACAAGGAACACCGTCGGCTTCGAAAGCTCGTCGCAGGGCGCCTCGATCTCGCCCGTACAAGTACGCCTTGCGAACGTCGTTCGGCGACAGGCCGCGATACTTCTCCCAACTGCTCGCTTTCGCGATGCCCCCCGCTATCAGCCGCACCGGTTTGGGTGAAGCGGCGAGCGAGGCGTGGAGAGCAGCCGGGTTCGTACACATGCTGTTGTTGAGGAATAGCACGCCGTCCAGGTCGGCGACTCGCTCCATTCGGTTTGCGATGCCGCGGAACGTTGCGACGTGCGCAGCCAGTTCGTCCAGTTCGAACCCTGCCGCCGTTGCCAACAGCAGCGCGGTGGCCGCGTTCTCCAGATTGTGCCGTCCGGCCAACCAAAGGTCCGCTTCGCGCAGAAGCAGCTCGCCCTGCCGCAGGACATGCCCGTCACGGATCGTCAAATCGCCGGACTCATCCTCGGCGATCCACTTGACAGCGGAGCGAATCGGCCAGGGCGGCTGGGCTTCCGGATGGAGTTTGGAGAGCACAGCCATGTCCTCGCCCTCCATTTGTGAGAAGATTCTGTGCTTGGTGTTTGCGTACTCTTCGAAGGAGGCGTAGCGGTCGAGATGGTCCTCCGTGATGTTGGTGATGGTCGCTGCACGGGGGCGGAACGCCTGCACCCATTCCAGTTGGAAGGAGCTCACCTCGGTCACGAGCCAATCGGATTCGGAAGTCTGCCAGCAGATCTCTCCGATTGGCTGCTCGCCGAGTCCGGCGCCCGCGATGTTTCCGCAGAGGCGTGCGGAAGCGCCGGCCTTGCGGAGCAAGTGCCAAGTCAGTGCCGTAACCGTGCTCTTTCCATTCGTGCCCGTAATACCAACAATCGGTGATTTTGTGGTACGGTACGCGACTTCCATTTCGCTCCACACTGGGGTGCCGTTCGACAGGGCGGCGAGCACAGCCGGATGGTTTGGCGGAACCCCCGGTGAGACGGCGAGAGCCTCGAGGTCACTCGACGGCAGCGTTCCGGTCCAGTCCGTGATGACATCGAGGTCGAGCGACCCGAGCTTATCGAGAGCAGCCACCATTTCGGGCGAATCGCTGGGCTTGGCGTCTACGATGATCACCTTCGCGCCCGTCTTTGCCAACGCCAGCGCCATACCGACTCCGGCTCGCCCCAGACCCACAATGCAAACCGGCCTCGTCACCGTACCACCTCCGTAAGGATAGATGCCGAGAGGACGACCTGAACGAGAAGGAAGGTCCAAACCACTCGCGACTCCGGCCAGCCCTTGACTTCGAAAGCGTGATGGATCGGTGTAGCGGGGAAGACGCGCCTCTTGATCGTCTTCACCGCGAGAATCTGAATGGGAACGAGCAACAGCTCGAGGATGAACACAAGGCTCAGAATCCATGGGGCGAGGCTGGAATCCCAGGGCGATAGGGCGAAGAGGAAGCCGTAGACGGCCCCGAAAGCGAGCGAACCCACGTCCCCCATGAACACGCGGGCGGGCGGAGCATTGAGAAACAGAAATGGGACGAGGCCGCCCGCAATCGCCAACGCCAGCGCGCC
>RFHN01000081.1 GCA_003695835.1 Armatimonadota bacterium | reverse complement strand
ACCTTCTTCGCGCGACCGAGCATGTCGATCGTGACGTTCTCGAGCTTCGTACCGAGGTCCTCGCTGATGAACGTACCGCCGGTCAGGATCGCAATGTCCTCAAGCATCGCCTTGCGGCGATCGCCGAAGCCCGGAGCCTTCACCGCAGCGACCTGGATGACGCCGCGAATCTTGTTCAGAACGAGCGTCGCCAGAGCGTCACCTTCGACGTCCTCAGCGATCACCACGAGCGGACGCCGAGCTGCGGCGACCTTCTCGAGGAACGGCAGGAAGTCCTGCGCGCTGCTGATCTTCTTCTCATGAATCAGGATGAGCGGATCCTCGAGGACGGCCTCCATGCGCTCGGGGTCGGTCACGAAGTACGGGCTGATGTAGCCTCGGTCGAACTGCATACCTTCGACGACCTCGAGCGTCGTGTCTCGGCCCTTGCTCTCCTCCACCTGAATCACGCCGTCGCGGCCCGCCTTGTCGAAGGCATCCGCCACGTGCTGGCCGATCTCAGGATCGTTGCCCGCGATCGTAGCCACGAACTCGATCTGGCTCTTGTCCTTGACCTTGATCGCTCGCTTGCGAATCGCCTCGACCGCCGCATCCACGGCTTTGTCAATGCCGCGCTTCAGGGCGATCGGGTTGCCGCCAGCGGCGACATAGCGAAGCCCTTCCTTGACCATCGCTTGCGCAAGGATGGTCGCCGTGGTCGTACCGTCACCCGCCACGTCGTTCGTCTTGCTGGCGACTTCCTTGCACAGCTGGGCGCCCATGTTCTCATACGGATCTTCGAGCTCGATCTCCTTGGCGACGGTTACCCCGTCCTTCGTGATCGTCGGGCTGCCCCATTTCTTGTCAAGGACGACGTTGCGGCCCTTCGGACCGAGCGTGACCTTGACAGCGTCTGCTACCTTGTTGACGCCTCGCTCCAAAGCTCGGCGCGCATTCTCATCATACAACAGTTGTTTTGCTGCCATCGTGTTCTCCTCCTTTTATGATTCGATGATCGCGTAGATCTGATCCTCGTCCAGGATCGTGTATTCCTTGCCGTCAATGGTGACTTCGTTTCCACCGTACTTCGAGAACAACACGCGGTCGCCAACCTTCACGGTCATCGGAGCGCGCGTGCCATCCTCGAGCAGGCGGCCGTCACCGACGGCGATCACCTTGCCCGTTTGCGGCTTCTTCTTCGCCGTGTCCGGCAAGTAAAGACCGCTCGCCGTCTTGTCTTCCTCTTCCAAAACCTCGAGGACGACTTTGTCGTTGAGCGGTCGCAGTTTCAGCTTGCTGGGTGCTTCCTTGACTTTCATTCTGGTACCTCCTTCCAATCAAGATTTAACATGCGGAACGCGATTTCGGTTCCAGCACTCTTCGGCTTCGAGCGTTAGCACTCTCGCCTGTTGAGTGCTAATCTACCTGATGCGGGCCCCGCCGTGTCAAGGGGGTTCGCGGCGGAGTAGAATAACCGTAGTGCACCCTGTTCTTTTCAAGGTCTTTGGCTTCGAAGTCCGGACCTGGAGCGTTCTCCTCCTCGCAGGCGCCTTGGCAGGCGCGTGGCTCGCGGCCCGGCGGGCGCGGAGGTTTGGCTTCGAGCCCGGCACGGTCGGTGATCTGGCATGGATCCTCCTCCTGGCAGGCGTGTTGGGCGCCAGACTCGGCTGGGTGATCCAGGAACTACCCTACTACATGCAGCATCCAGCCGAAATCTTGAACTTTCGCGCCGGCGGCATGACAAGCTACGGAGGCGTGTTCGGGGCGGCGATTGCCCTGGCAATCTGGTGTAAGCGCACCGCTACGTCTTTCTTGACGGCGTTCGATTGGTTGGCTGCGCCGGCCTTGGTCGCCAATGCGATCGGGCGCGTCGGTTGCTTCTTCAACGGGTGCTGCTACGGAGGTCCGTGCGACTTACCCTGGGCGGTGACGATTCACCCGGAGGACGGAGGAGCGGCCTACCTTGGTCATCCTGCCCAGCTGTATGACACGGCACTCTCCCTAATAGGCGCGATGGCACTTCTGTGGTACGAGCGACGTCACGAGTCCGCGCCGCCGCGCGGGCGCCTCACAGCCCTCTTCCTGGTCGCGTACGCTGCGTCTCGGTTTGTTCTCGAGATCTTCCGAGCTGGCGCTTCCTCCGGTTCGAGTTTTGGTTGGACGATTCCAGACGGGATGATTGTCGCGGTGCTCCTGTTCGCTTTGGGCGTCTTTCTATGGGTGAGATCGAGGACTAAGACCGCGAACGCCCCCGACGCTCCAGGTCCGCAAGCGCAGCATCGCCCTGCGCCAGAGTCTCGACGGAAATCGCGTTGATTTCGCGTAATACGTCTTGATAGCTGGGCGCGGCTTGTCCTCCTACCAGGATCGGCACGACGTCGCCTACCAAGGACCGTAAGCGCCGCAACTCCAGTCGCGTTTTCTCGTCGTCAGCGGGAAACACCAAGCTAAGAGCTATGGCGTCCGCATGTCCCATCAAGCAAGCCTCTGCAATTTCGTGCGCCGGTAGATCAGGGCCGAGGTAGGTCACCGCCCAACCGCGCCGCGCCGCAATCACCATCATCATGGCAGCGCCGAGCTCATGGACGTGTCCGGCAGGGGTTGTGATCAAGAGACGGCGGGCGCCATTCCGGCTCGCGACGGCATTGCCCAGCGCAAAAAGGCGGTGGCGGATCTCGGAGCTAGCGAGGTGCTCCTGCGCAACGGAGAGTTTGCCTTTATGCCACTCCTCGCCGACCCAACGGATTAGGGGAGCTGCCAAGCCCTCCACAAACGTTTGAATCCCCATAACCGTCGCCGCTCGCTCGAGCAGCGCGGATAGCCGCTCGCGCTTCATAGCGCGGATCGCCGCCATGCACTGTTCGATCGCCTCGGTGGCGTCCTCACTGCCGAGTGGCGGCGGCATCGAAGCATCGGATAGGAGCGCTCGAAGCTCCTCAATGCTCAAGTTCGCAATGAGTTGAATGCTCTGACCTTGCTCCACCGCTCTCTTCAGCAACTTCAGTTTCTGGATGTCTTCATCGGAGTAAAGGCGGCGGTCTGACGAAGACCGCTCTGGCCGAATCGCTTGATATCGGCGCTCCCACATCCGAATCGTGTGGACGGACAGGTGTGTGGCCTTAGCCACGGCTCCGATTGGGTGAAAGGACGGCATTTCTGGTCGCAGAATACCCAATTGTCTAAATTCTGTCTACCCTACAAACTACCTGCTTTCGGACAAATGCTTGACAATGCCTTGACAAACCATTGATAGCTGTGGTAAGTTGACCGTAGCCTCCTCGGAGGCAAAGGAGAACGAACCATATGAAGATGTTGAACCTTATCACGAAGATCTTGCTCGTCATCGGAGGCCTGAACTGGGGTCTCGTCGGAGTGGCGCAGTTCGACCTGGTTGCGGCTCTGTTCGGCGACGGGTCCGCTTTGGCGCGGACCGTCTACTCGCTGGTGGGGATTTCCGCTGTCATCCAAGGAGCGATGCTGTTTGGCTCCAGCAACGACGCCACTCATGCGACTCAAACCGTGGTCAACCACTAACCGATTCAACAACAAACAAAGGAGAAAAAGAACAATGACAATGAAACACAACAAATGGATGCTCGCTTTTGTGCCGGTGGCTGTGATTGCTCTCGCCGCGATGATGCCGCGAGAGAAGAAAGACATCGTCGACACGGCGGCTGCGAACTCGAAGTTCTCAACGCTCGTTGCCGCAGTGAAGGCTGCTGCCCTCGTGGAGGCTCTGAAGTCCGAGGGACCGTTTACAGTCTTCGCGCCCACGAACGAAGCGTTCGAGAAGCTTGAGAAAGCGAAGCCAGGTACCCTGGAAACCATCCTCAAACCTGAGAACAAGAAGCTTCTTCAGACCATCCTGAAGTATCACGTCGTGCCTGGAAAGTTTATGGCAGCAGACGTGGTGCGCCTGAAGGATGGTACCAAGGTAAAGACTTTGGCAAAGAAGGAGATCACCGTCTACGTTGGCGAGGGTGTGAAGGTCAACAATGCAAAGGTCATTCGAACGGATGTGGAATGCACCAACGGTGTGATCCACGTCATTGACACGGTCTTGCTTCCACCTCAGTAAACCCTCCAGCCCCTCCCAAGCGCGGGCCCGGCTAAGCCGGGCCCCGCTCTCCTCGAAAGAATGGAAGTTGTCGTTGCCTTGTTGGTCCTTGGTGTTGCCGTGGTTGGCGGCTGGGGCTCCGCCTCGGCAGGCGATTTCTATGCTCAACTGGCGAAACCGTCGTGGGCGCCGCCGTCCTGGCTCTTTGGGCCTGTGTGGGCCGTGCTGTATCTCTGCATTGCCATCGCCGGCATCCTGTATTTGCGATCCTCTTCCGATGACAAACTGCCTGGCATGATTCTCTTCGGCAGTCAGCTATTCTTGAATGCGATGTGGTCATGGTGTTTTTTTGCATGGAGGAGAGGACACGTTGCCTTCGTGGTGATCCTGTTGCTTCTGGCGGCGATCGTGTCCTTCGCTTGGGTGGCGTATCGGCCTAGCCCCATTAGCTCGTTCCTGTTCGTGCCGTATGCTGTGTGGGTCGGTTTTGCGGCGATGCTCAATTTCGTTTTGTGGCAGAGAAACTCGGATGTACTATGAAACTCAATGAGTACCGTGTCGGAATGTGGATTCGAGTGAACGATCGAATGCAAAAAGGCTACGCCTATCGCCTCTCCGCGCCAGTGGGAGAAAAGTTTCATCCCGACTTCAAACCGGACCTGACGCCTCAAGAGATGTTTGAGCTGGGCGTTTTTGGCGGAAAGTATCTCACCGATTGCACGGATGAGTTACCGGAAGAGTGGTTCGCTAACGCCAAGCTCAGTCCCGAACGAAAGAACCCGGCACTAAACTTCTTCGGGGTGGATGCCTCCAAACCACTCGCCTATTGGCGCCAAAAGGGTTGGATTCATCCCGACGATCCACGTGGATGGTTCCAATGGTACTGCCGATATTTCCTGGGGCGGCGCCACGAAGACGATGCGCGCCAGATCGCTCGCTGGAAGGCGATGAAGCGGCACCTGGCTCAACTTCAAAAGCATTGCCAGAAGGGAGACTGGTCATGCCGTCCCGTCCAGCGGCAAGCACTGCTCCATTGGGCGTACGATTCGAGGAAGTTATGAAAGAATATCGCTTGGAACGATCCACTACGGTGAGAAGACCGCTGGAAGAGGTCTTTCAGTTTTTTAGCGCTGCTGAGAACCTGCAGGCGATTACTCCTCCCGAGCTGCAGTTCGAAATCCTGACCCCGCTTCCGATCCAAATGGCGGTCGGCACAGTCATCGATTATCGGATTCGGCTCTGCGGCATCCCGTTCTACTGGCAGACGGAGATCGTGGCGTGGGAGCCGAACCGAATGTTCATTGATGTGCAGAAAAAAGGGCCCTATCGGAAGTGGGAGCACACGCATCGTTTCTACGAGCGCGGCCGTATCACGTTAGTCGAAGACGAAGTCGTTTACGCTGTGCCGGGAGGCCCTCTGGCGCCCGTACTCCATCGGTTGTTCGTGGGCGCTCGTGTTCAGCGTATCTTCGATTACCGTGAGGCACAGATCAAGTTTCTGTTGGAAGGCTCTTCGACGAGGTAGTCTTCTGCCCCGGTGGCATCCATCCAATTCCTCGGCGCGGCCCGGACGGTGACCGGCTCGAAGCATGCGCTTTTTGTCGGCAAGAAGACGCTTCTCGTTGACTGCGGTCTCTTTCAAGGCCGCAGCGAGTTGAAAGAGCTGAACTGGAAGCCTCTTCCCATTCGTGCGGACCAAATCGACGCCGTTCTGTTGACTCACGGACACATTGACCACATCGGATACTTGCCACGCCTGTACAAGCAGGGATACCGCGGGCCGGTCTACTGCACGCGCGCCACGGCGGACATCGCGCGTCTGAGTTTGCCGGACAGCGGCCGCCTGCAGGAGGAGTACGCGGACTACGCAAATCGCAAAGGGTTTTCGCGTCACAAGCCGGCGTTGCCCCTCTACACGGAGAAAGAGGCCGTACGTGCATGCAAGCTGCTGGAGCCGATCCCTTATTACGAGAACCTTGCCCTGCCCGGCAAGTGCACTGCTCGATTTCTCATCGCCGGTCACATCCTGGGCGCGGCCTTCATCCAACTCTATCTGCCGGACGGGCGCACCATCCTGTTCGGGGGCGACCTGGGTCGTTACAACGTGCCGATCCTGAAGGATCCGGACGAGGTCAGCTATGCCGATTACCTTTTGGTCGAAAGCACGTATGGCAACCGTTCCCATGCGAAGGACCCTCCGCGCGAGCGATTCTGCGACGAGATCAAGCGCGTAATCGAAACCGGCGGTGTGCTCGTCGTACCCGCCTTTGCCATCGGCCGAACCCAGGAGCTACTGTATTATCTTTCTCAAATGGAACAGGAGCACTCGCACGAGCCTCTGATTCCGGTCTACTTGGACAGTCCCATGTCCGCAGCGGCGACACGCATTTACAGTCGCTATCCCCAACTGTATGATGAGGAGACGAGCGAGATGCTTCGTACGAGCGGCGACCCGCTCTCTCCGCGCTCGTTACACACGGTGACCGACGTCTCGCAGTCCAAGGCGTTGAACTTCATGGACGGCCCGGCGGTGATCCTGTCGAGCAGCGGTATGGCGTCGGGTGGTCGCGTCGTCCACCACCTTGCGCACCGCCTGCCGGACGAACGCAATACAGTCCTATTCGTCGGATATCAGGCCGAAGGCACCTTGGGAAGGCGGCTTGTCGAAGGAGCGTCCGAGGTTACAATCATGGGCGAGACAGTGCCGGTCCGCGCGCGGATCGCCTCGATCCAGTCTCTCTCGGCTCATGCGGATGCCGACGGCATCCTCCGCTGGCTGCGCGGGTTCAAGAAACCACCCAAGCGCACATTCCTGGTGCACGGGGAACCAGAGGCGCAGGAAGCGTTGGATGAGCGGATCCGCACGGAACTGGGGTGGGAAACGGCGATTCCTCGCCTCGGGGACCTCAGTGATCTTGGATGACCCGCACCAATGCTGAGACTATAACTGATTTGTATGGAGGCGATGGAAGAAGAATCTCTTGGTCCCAATGGATGGACGCCGGACCGCTGCAGGCCCCTGGACGATAAGACGTTCGTGATTACGGGAGCCACCAGCGGCACCGGGCTGGAGGCTGCTCGCATCTTGTTGAGAAAGGGCGCGAGAGTTGTGATGCTGAACCGTAACGCTGAAAAGTCAGCGATCGTCGTAGACAATCTCAAGAAGGAGCTGGGCGCATCCGTGGATGTAACGTCCATAGAGATGGATCTGGCGAGGCTGGCGTCAGTGCGGAACGCGGCGGCGGAACTATTAGAGCGAGCTCCTCGGATCGATGCTCTGATCTGCAATGCGGCCATCGCCCAAGTGCCGAAACGGGAGCTGACTGCGGATGGTTTCGAAAGCCAGTTCGGCGTGAACCATCTTGGCCACTTCTTGCTGTGCGGTTTGCTCTTCGAACGAATCGCAGCGTCGGAAGGACGCATCGTCGTTGTTGGCAGTCTCGCTTACAAAATGGGTGCAAAGCGGATTCGCTTCGAGGACATTCACTTTTCGAGAGACTACTCCCCGTGGCACGCGTACAACCAGAGCAAGTTGGCGCAGTTGATGTTTGCGTTCGAGCTCCAGCGCCGGGTGCAGGCTTCTGGAAAGAACGTGGGGGTCTTTGCTTGTCATCCAGGAGCTTCCAGAACGAACCTACAGAGCTCGTTCGGGATGAGGGATCGTATTCTTTGGGGCGTGCTCAAGTGGTTGATTGCCCAACCTGCCGAGAGGGGCGCGTGGCCGGCGGTGATGTGCGCGACGGAAGAAGGGTTGGCGCCCCTAGCCCTGTACGGTCCCACCGGAAGAGGTGAGATGGTAGGGCCGGTTGGTGCCAGCCAGGTGGATGAATGCGCTTTGGACAGAGAGTCCGCTGCGAAGCTTTGGTCGCTCTCCGAACAGTTGACGCGCCTATCGTGGGGGCCTTGAGGCGATTTGTGCTGGCCGTACTTGCTATGAATTGTTAGAGATTTTTGGCTTTTGGGGTGGCTTTTTTCTTGCAACAGGTGTCGGAGTCGGAAAACCTGTGTTATCCTACTGTGTAGCCGTGCGCAAACGTCGAGCGCAGGGCTAGCCATCAAACGGGAGGCTTTGTTGGAATGGTAGGCACAAAAGGACTGTGCGCTTTCTGGTGGCAAGAGCGGTTCCGATTGGTTCTTGCTTTCGTCTTCCTTGTTT
>RFHN01000080.1 GCA_003695835.1 Armatimonadota bacterium | reverse complement strand
TCCGTCTGCGAGGTTCGCGTAGGTACGGACGGGAGCGTGTACGTCGGGATCGGCACTCAAGACCTGGGGACAGGTACCCGCACGTACGTTGCGGCGATCGTCGCTGAAGTGCTGGGCCTTCCGATCGAGCGCGTCCGGGCGGATATCGGTAAGTCCACGCTCGGCAACTCGGGTGGCTCGGGCGGGTCGGTGACGACAGCCTCGGTTTCGCCGGCAGTCATGCAGGCGGCGCTTTCGGCTCGTTCCCGGCTGGCTCAAACCGCCGCTGCGATGCTGGGCGTCCCAGCCGGCGAGGTTTCCTTCTCGGAAGGGATGGTTTCCGCTCAAGGGAAGTCGTTCTCTTTCGCGGAGGTCTGCGCGAAGCTTCCGTCTGGCGGGATCTCCGTCACCGGCGAGTTCGTGCCGGAGCTTCAGCGCAGCGGCGTCGGCGGAGCGCAGTTCGCCGAGGTCGAGGTGGATACGTGGACGGGGCGCATCCGCGTCCTGAAGGTGGTGGCGGTCCAAGACTGTGGCTACTATTTGAACAAATTAGCGGCGGAGAGCCAAGTCATTGGAGGCGTCATCCAGGGAGTGGGTATGGCGCTTCTGGAGGATCGCAAGATGGACAATGGGACCGGGCGCCAACTGAATCCCAACATGGAGACGTACAAGGTGCCCGGAACGATGGAGATCCCGGAGATCGAGGCGATTCTGTATGACACACACAACCAGGTAACCGGCATCGGGGAGCCGCCGGTCATCCCCACCGCCGCGGCGATCGGAAACGCAGTCTACGACGCAACCGGTGTTCGCATTCGTCGGCTGCCGATGACCCCGAAGCGGTACTTCGATGCTTTGGAAGGAAAGGTGCTATGAACAACTTTGCATGGGTCGAACCAAAATCGCTTGAGGACGCATCGAACGCGCTCAAGAGTGGTGGCGCGGCGCTCGCTGGCGGGATCGAGCTGCTTTGTTTGCTCAAGGACTCGCTCTTGGAGCCCCCAAGCGTCGTCAACCTCAAGTCGCTACCGGGCCTCCGAGAGATCCAGGTGGGCGAGCGCGTTGAGATCGGAGCGCTGGCGAGGTTGGTAGACATCGCCGAGCATGCGCAGATCGCACAAGACTATCGTGTACTCGCGCAGGCCGCGGAATCGGTGGGTTCTCCCCAGATCCGCAACGTGGGCACTCTTGGCGGCAATCTTTGCCAAAGGCCGCGTTGCTGGTACTTCCGAGACGCCGCCGTTCATTGCCTCAAGAAGGGTGGCCCGAAGTGCTACGCTGTCGGCGGTGACAACGAGTATCACGCAATCCTCGGCGGAGGCCCTTGCTATATCGTACATCCGAGCGACCTCGCACCCGCGCTGATTACTCTGGAGGCGACCGTCCACACGAACCTCCGGGAACTGCCGATCGAGCAGTTTTTCCGCCTTCCTTCGCAAAGACTCGATCACGAGACGGCCCTCGAAGCGGGAGAGATCGTCACGAGCGTGAGCTTCCCCGCCGATCGAAAGACGTGGAAGTCCTATTACTTCAAAATGCGCGAGCGCGACTCATTCGACTGGGCGCTCAGTTCGTGCGCCGTTGCGCTCAAGATGAATGGAAATCGGATCGAGGATGCTCGAGTTGCGCTGGGTGGCGTCGCTCCCATTCCCTGGCGGAGCAAAGAGGCAGAGGCGGCGCTTCGCGGCAAAGACTTGAGCGAGGCGGTCGCTGAGGCGGCTGGACGCGCCGCCGTTGCGATGGCGGAGCCGATGAGCGAGAACCGATACAAGGTCAGTCTCACGGCCAACGTGGTCAAGATCGCCATCTTGGAGGCGGTCAAATGAATCCGCGCGTCACGGCGTGCGCGTTCTTGCGCTGCAAGAACGATACGTACGACGACCCGTTTGCGGAGGATACGCCCTGGGAGTCCGCCACGCCGCGGGCTTGGTGGTGCGGGAGAACTCAAAAGGATGTCGGCCCGGATGGGGAGGAGGTCGAGATCCTCGTTTGCCAGCCAGGTCGAAGCTGTCATTGCTCGTCTATAGCGGACTACCAGCCGAAACTCGACGCGGAAACGGACTGACGCACGTTTTGGCGCGACGGGGCATAATGGACAGCGGAGGGTTTCATACTCATGACGCTGTTCGCTGTCTGTTTCGCCATTCCTGTCCCGGTGGTGGTTGCCACCGTCACCAGCACCGTGCACACCGAGACCGTTTGGGTCGGAGCGCTTCCCGCAGATCCGCTGCACCCAATCGTCGCTACGTACGAAGATCGGCTCATTGCGACGATATCCAAGCAGGAGATCGCCACCGTTCCGATCCGGGATATCACCTTGAGACCGGGCTACGATGTAAAGCCATTCATGGCGTTCGGTGCCTACGTCCCGGCGATCGAGCAGGGAACGGAGAACCTTTCCTGGGAGTTGACTCCGACCTCCGAGGCGCCGGATGCTTCGTTCTGGTATCAGTCGATAGACAATGACCTCAATCTGCCCCACTGGGAGTCGTTCCGAGTCGGACTGAATCCCGCGTACGACTTCGAGGTCAAGGGGTATGCGCTGTCGGATGGGCTGGAACCGGACGGGTGGACGCGGAGCATCGTCAATCAGAAGCGCTACGACCTTTCGTTAGGAATCAAATATGAGCGGGTTCAGCGCGTGGGCGGGATGGAGAACGTCGAAACGGTTGGCGAGTTCCAGATTAAGATGGGGGCCCGATACGAGCCGAGCGATATGGATCGCACCTTCGAGGCAGATTCATGGGGCGCGTCAGGCCTGGAGGCGATCGGCGGTTTGCGCTTCACTCCAGAGTACACGGATAAGCTCGGCCGAAGCGAAGTGCTCTTCCCTCCCGTTGGCGCGAGGTATGACGTTCGAAATCCGTTTGGGGCGACCCCCTCTCGGTACTTGAACGATGTGGGGCGGGTTCTCGGGCAGGACGAAGTTCGCAGAATGATCGGCGCCACGGGTCTCGAGTTGCCCAGGCTCAGCGGCATGCTCGAGTCCGCCGCTGCAAGCGGCGAGGACATGAACCGCCTGCAGTTTCCGGGCGATCCGGACGGCTTGGAAGACGTCGAGTGTGGATCGGAGTTCGTCGCGCCTCCAGGCACGCTTTGGGTTCCGTCCGATCCGAGTTATCAGACGATGATGAGCTTTACGGGACTGACCTACAAGTTCGGCCCCGACCTTCGCGAGGGTGGCGCGCCGTACGCAGAGATGCGAACGCACTGCCTCAGCATGAACAAGAAAGAACCAGCGCCCAACGTCCGGTACTACCCGTATGCGCCGAACGACACGATGCTCCCCATGCTCGCCAAACTCGCCGAGCAAAGTCGTTTCCGAGGGCCGTGGGATCAGGCGCGTACGTGGATCTACACCGACCGAGCCGGCTTCGCGGAGATCAACAAGCGCCTATTCCCGCCGGTGTCCTCGTCTCGCTACGTAGACGCTCTCTATGACGTGGCGCTGTACGCCGGCTTGCAACAGAGCGACCTCGAAGATCGAAAGTTCTTCCCGCTCGACGCTCTTGATTGCAGCGCCAGTCGAGACGATGCGAGCGCCTGGTACATCCACACCGTCGCAACAAGCTTCGCACGTGACCTGCGACGGTATCTCGAATCCGCGCCGCAGGCGCTGACCAAACTCGCCAGCGGCGACGAACTCGACCGCAAGCACCTGGTCCGTCTGTCTCGTGTACTGCTCGCGCATCCGGAGAAGGACGCTCGGATGGGCGCGCTCCACTTCCTCATGAAGCTCAACACGACGCAGGGGATCGAGGGGCGCTTGGGTCTCATGCTGCCGTCGCTGCTGTCCTCGGACGAGAAAGAGGTCGAGTTGGCGCTGGACGTCTGTCGGAAGTACGCGATGAAGGATCGGTTGCCTTTGTTGGGCGTCATGGCGGCTAAGGGCGCGACCGAGCCGATTCGGTCCAAGGCAGCGTCTCTGGTGAACCTCTTCGGCGGTTAGGTCTCGACGTCTGTCGCGGCGCGGGAAGGTAAAACCGAAGCATGATCGCTCTCGCGTTTTGCTGCATACTCGCGTCCATGCCGGCTGAGCAAGGCAAACTCGTCTACCCGACGACAAAGAAGGTGAACGTCGTCGAAACGTTGCACGGCGTCCAAGTCGCGGATCCGTACCGTTGGCTCGAAGAGATGGACTCTCCCGAGGTCAAGGACTGGGTGAGGCGCCAGAACGAGCTGACGTTTGCGTACCTGCACTCCATTCCCGGTCGAGACCGGATCCGCAAGCGGCTGACCGAACTGTGGAACTACGAGCGCTATGGCATTCCGTTCAAGGAAGGCGGCCGGTACTTCTTTACCAAGAACGACGGCTTGCAGAATCAGAGCGTTCTTTATTGGGCGGAGTCCCTCGACGCCAAGCCGAAGGTCCTGCTCGACCCCAATAAGCTGAGCAAGGATGGCACAGTCGCGCTCAGCGGCATCGCAGTGAGCCCCGACGGGAAGTACCTTGCCTACGGCACATCCTCCGGCGGTTCCGACTGGCAGGAATGGCACGTCCGAGAGGTTGCGTCCGGCAAGGATCTGAAAGACCATTTGAAGTGGATCAAGTTCTCTGGCGCCTCATGGACGAAGGACGGCAAAGGGTTCTTCTACAGCCGCTACGACGAGCCCAAGAGCGGAAAGGATCTGGCGGAGGCCAACTATTACCAAAAGCTTTACTATCATCGCCTGGGCGACCCTCAAGAAAAGGACACGCTCGTGTACCATCGCCCCGACCAAAAGGAATGGGGCTTCAGCGGAGAAGTAACGGAGGACGGGCGCTTCCTGGTCATCACCGTGTGGCGTGGGACGGATCGTCGAAATGGCGTGTTCGTGAGGCGGTTGGACGTCCCGGACGCCGAGGTGGTGGAGCTGCTCGCGGAGTTTGACGCCCAGTACAGCTTCGTCGGCAACGTGGGAGACATGTTGTACTTCCTCACCGACAAGAACGCTCCGCTCGGTCGTGTGATCCGGATCCACGTCCTGCATCCCGAGCCGGAAAACCAGATGGTCGTCATTCCTGAGAGGCAGGAAACGCTCGATGGCGTACACATTGTTGGCGGAAAGATCATCGCGCACTACTTGAAGGACGCCCACTCGTTCGTGCGCGTCTATGCGTTGGACGGTCTCTTCGAGACGACGATCGCCCTGCCTGGCTTGGGGACCGCATCCGGTTTTGCGGGAAAGCCGGACGATCCGGAGACCTTCTTCTCGTACATGAGCTTCAACTCTCCGCCGACGATCTATCGCTACGACGTCGCGACGCGAAAGCGAACCGTCTTCCGACAACCCAAACTGAAGGGATACGACGGGTCGCAATTCGAAGTCAAGCAGGTCTTCTATACGAGCAAGGATGGGACGCGCATCCCCATGTTCCTCGCCTACAAGAAGGGGGTCAAGCTGGACGGCCAGAACCCTACGCTTCTCTACGGATATGGAGGCTTCCAGATCAGTCAAACGCCGTGGTACAGTACGGCATACACCGTGTGGATGGAGATGGGTGGGGTGCTCGCCGTGGCCAATCTGCGCGGCGGAGGCGAGTACGGATCGGCGTGGCACGATGCCGGCCGCCTCAAGAACAAGCAGAACGTTTTCGACGACTTCATCGCGGCTGCGGAGTATCTGATCGAGCAGAAATACACGAACCCCTCCCGGCTGGCGATCCAAGGAGGGTCGAATGGCGGACTATTGGTCGGCGCGGTTCTGAATCAACGCCCCGACCTGTTCGGCGCCGCGCTGCCCTCCGTGGGGGTGATGGACATGCTGCGGTTCCACAAGTTCACGATTGGATGGGCGTGGGTGAGCGATTATGGCTCGCCGGATGATCCGGAGTACTTCAAGATTCTTTACGCATATTCGCCATACCACAACCTCAAGCCTCAGAAGTATCCGGCTGTTCTGGTAACGACCGCCGATCACGATGACCGTGTGGTTCCTGCTCACAGCTACAAGTACATCGCGCGATTGCAAGAGGTGCAGCAAGGGGACGCTCCGGTCCTAATCCGAATCGAAACGCGAGCCGGCCATGGAGCGGGCAAGCCGATCTCAAAGGTCATCGAAGAGACGACCGACGAGTGGGCCTTCTTGGTGAAGAACCTGAAGATGTCGGTGAAAGGCCTACAGTGAGGCGGTTCGCATGGTTTCTCGGAAGAATAGGATGAGGTCGGTCTCGGGAAAGTCGTTGAAGCCATCGGCCTCGGCGCGTTCTCGCAGTTGTCCACGGTGGTAGGTGCCGTGGTTGACCACGTGCGCCGCAATGTCGCCGAGCGCGGTCTCGTATTGCGCGCCGGCGAGATTGGCGTAGCGGATGATTTCGTCGGACGGTAGGCTGCGGAGCGTCTGGAGCCACCGCTCGTGGCAAGCGGCGAGTCGCCTCTCCAGTGTCTCGGCTGCCGGGTCGGGCGGTTCTTCTCGGTGGACGCGCGAGAGCCAGATCTCAGACGCGCGGACGATGTGTTCGATCACGTCGTCGCCGGCCGTCCACTTGTGGCTTCGCGCGAAAGCGATCCACCGTTCGTTCGCCCATCGGTCATAGCCGAACAGCGTGTCCCATGGGGGCAAGGGTTCCTCCCCCCAGCCGTCGGCAAGGCGATTCGAATCCTCGCCCATCGGGTCTACTGACCTCCCCTGCGTTCCGTGACTCGGTTCCTCAGGTTGTTGAGGATCCCTTGGGCTGGCAGGTTGTCAACGGAGAACGCGACGATGAGAAGCATCATTTCATCCGTAGTCTGCTCTCCCCACGTTACGGGCTTGGGCGGGTTGTTCGGATTGTTTGGATTCTCCGCGCTGTTGTCGTAGTGCGCCTCCACGTGTACGGTGCTGCCGGCAGGGATCTTCTTGGGTTGTTGGAAGTAGTAGACGAATTGCCAGTTGAACTCCCAGTCCTTCACCCAGACGAGCGGCTCCGTCGTGCCGTCCGGCTTTTCGACCCAGGCCTTCATCTCTTTGCCAAGCAGGTGCATGTGAGGCATGGCGGAGTAGGCGGTTACGTCCACAGGTACGGGGTAACGCATCCGCACCACGTGGTCCTTGGCGCCGGGGGGGATGCGAAAGAGCGGGTTGGCGATCCAAGCGAGTTGAAGGGCGCGTTTCGGCGGCTCTTTAGCGAAATAGAGCGCCAGTTCCGTCTGGTCTTCTTCCGGCTTGCCGCTTTTGTGATAGTGGACTTGCAATACGATGGTAGTTCCCGGCTTCAGCTCGAACGCCGTGCCTTCCGGCGCGAAACGAGGTTGAAGCCCTGGCGCCCACCCTCCGAGCGAGCCCGACGGCAAGAAGCCAATGCCCCCGAAGGTGGAGTAACCGGGTTGTCCGTCGCCTTGCTTGGCCTCTAAGGAATGGCTCTGTCCCCGTTCGTCGAGAAAAGCGATGACGTGGTGTACGACGGTGCGATTGCCCGGCCTGACGTCAATCGCGCGAACCCATTTCGTCTCTTTGAAGTCGGTCTTGAACACGAAGTTTCGATACACGTCCCGACCCGTCGCTTCCAATTTGAAGGGCCGGTCAATCTTGAGGACCATGTCGGGCTTGCCGAGGAGCCACCCCTCTTCGAATTTAGGCGGCGCAGGCTCTTTGCTGGCATCGCCGCGAGGGGCGCCAGCCTCAGCCCAGCTCTTGAGTAAGCGGACTTGGTCCTCCGTAAGATGGTTCTCATCCAGGAAGCGGTTGTAGTTGGGCACCGCTTTCCACGGAGGCATCCGCTTGTTCTCGGTGGCCCATGCGATCATGGGCGCCCACTTCTTGGCTTCTTCGTAGGATGTCAAACTGAATGGGGCGACTTCGCCGGGGCGGTGGCAGGGCGTGCAGTGCTTGTAGAGAACAGGGGCGACGTGTTCGGCATAGGTGACCGGAGCAGGCTTCGCAGCAGCCTCGTCGCCAGCCATGAGCATGCACCCGAGTTCGACCGGCACCTCGGAAAAGGCTATGTCTTCGCCCGCCACGAGCTTGTCCAGGATCTCTTTCGCGTAGCTGCGCCTGACGTTTTCCTCGGTCTTGTTGTCATCAATTGGACCGCGGTAGATCATCCGGTTCTTCGCGTCGAAGATGACGACGGTCGGGATCATCGTGATGCCGTCTCGTCTCGCCTGTTGCCCCCCGGGGTCGAGAGCTACGGAGAACGAATAGCCTCGTTCCTTGGCGTAGGCGGCTACCGTATCCACACTCTCCAATGCATTTGGGAAGAGCGCTTCAAATCGGATACCCTTGCCGGAGTAGGTCCGTGCCAGCTCTTGGATTCTCGGCGAGTACTTTGCGGCCACGGGGCAGTCCGTGCTGAGATAGAGGCGGACAGTCCCTTTGGTCGGCTGCTGGCCGACGAAGTAGGCAAAGGCCGAAAAGGCGGCGAGGAAGAGGGCGCTCAGCGCCAGAGGGAGCATAATCCGTCGCTTCATACATAGGGAGAATACCGGGAATGGGGCCGCAAGTTCACCCGTTTTGGGCCAAAAGTCCCCCAATCCCCGTATTCTCTGGTGTACAATGCCCCCGTGCGCGCCGTGCTCGCCCAAAAAAGACGGCAAGGCCCTAAAGAAGACGGGAGAACCCGCCGACAATCCAAATCAGGAGCCATGTTGCTCCTTCTCAGTCAAGGGCAATCCCCCGGTGGGGGAGCGCAAAGCCACGGGGCCGTGAGGCCAGCCGAGCCGCCTGAGAAGGAAGACGGTATCCTTCAAAGGAGAAAACCATGAAAGTGTCACAGGAGCAGATCAAAGCGATCCTGAAGGAGCGCAAGGCAGGCGGCTTTTCGAAAAACGTGGCAACGGGTGGCGCACTGACCGAGCGAGACGTGCAGCTACTCGGCGAGCTTCGGGAGCGCATCAAGCAGATGCCGGAGATCCGCGAGGAACTGGTACTTCAAGTCAAGGAGCAGATCGCTCGCGGGGAATACAACCCGAGCGCCGAGGAGATCGCGGACGCGATGATCCGTCGCACGCTCGCCGACAAGAGCGCCCAGTAATCCACCCGCACCCGGCCGCCTGCGCTTGCGTGGACGGGTACCCTCTGATGCCGTGGAAGGACGGATTACGGCACCCGCCATTCGCGCGATGAAAGGAGGACGCATCGTGTGCGTGACTGCATACGATGCGCCCTCCGCCTCTATGGCGGACGAAGCCGGCGTAGACCTCATCCTCGTAGGCGATTCCGTCGGAAACGTCGTCCTGGGCTATGAAGACACGCTGCCGGTCACCATGGAACAGATGCTTCACCACGTCGCTGCAGCGCGGCGAGGGTGCAAACGCGCCCTTCTCGTGGCGGACATGCCTTTCGGGTCGTTCCAAGTCGGGACGGATGAGGCGGTCGCCAACGGCATCGCATTGGTGAAGGCCGGGGCGGACGCGGTCAAGCTCGAAGGGCCTTGGGAAGACGCAATTCGGCGGCTCGTTCAGGCCGGTGTCCCGGTGCTCGGGCACGTAGGGATGACCCCGCAGAGCCACCACGTTTTTGGCGGATTCAAGGTACAGGGGCGCGGCGAAGCCGGCGAAAGCGTTCTGGACGCAGCCAAGCGGATCGAGCGATCCGGGGCGTTCGCCGTCGTTTTGGAACTGGTTCCCGCGGAACTGGCCAAGAAGATCACGGCGGCGCTCACCATTCCAACGATCGGCATCGGCGCAGGCCCTCATTGCGACGGAGAGGTGCAGGTCTTTCATGACCTGTTGGGGCTACTGCCTGGCGAGCCGTTCCGCCACACGAGGCGGTTCCTGGATGGGCGAACGAAGATGGTCGAAGCGCTGAAAGCGTACGCCAGCGCTGTGCGGGACGGATCGTTCCCCACGGACGAGAACGCGTTTTAGAGATCGAAGGGATTGCTGGGCCAATCGAGCCGCGGCACCGGCAGGATGCTGCCCTTTACGGGGACGGGTGCGTCGCTGTTTCGGAGGATTTCGCTTAGCCTTCGTTCGGTTTCTTGGACGAACTCCGCGAACCGCTCTTCCATCTGTTTCCGCTGGTCCTCCATCTGGTCGAGCAGGCGCAGAATGATCTCGACCCCCGCGAGGTTCACGCCAAGATCCTGGGTAAGTCGCTGGATCTTTCGGACTCTTTCGATGTCCGCCTCGCTGTACATGCGGTTCTTGTCGTTGACCCGAGCCGGAGAGATCAACCCCTGCCGTTCGTAGGACCGCAGGGTTTGTGGGTGAACGCCGCAGAGCTTGGCCGCGATGCTGATGGGGTAGACGGGTTCCTTGCGGTCGCTTCTCATACGGCGCTCCTCCTTGTGTTCTTGAGCTCAGCGATCTGCTCGAGCAGGCGGCGCTCGTCAGGGCTGAGCGTCTTCGGAATTCGGACGTTCAGTTTGGCATAGAGGTCTCCGCGCCCGCCCGTTCGGCGCGTCATCCCCTCTCCGCGGAGGCGAAGCACCTGCCCGCACTGGCTGCCAGCCGGGACCTTCACCTCGAGCGTACCGCGAAGCCCGTTGACTTTCGCCTTCCCACCGAGCGCGGCAACCGTGTAATCCACGCTGAGGTCTGTGTGGAGGTCGTCCCCCTCCCTGCGGAGATACGGGTGCGGCTTCTGCTTCACGTGAACCAAAAGATCGCCGCGCATCCCGCCGCTGCCAGACGCGCCCTGCCCGCGGACTCTCAGGACATCGCCTTCCTTCACGCCCGCCGGGAACGTCACTTCCACGCGGCGCGTTGTCGGCATCGTGCCTGTGCCTCGGCAGGTCGAACAGGCCTCGGCACCGACCTCGCCGGCGCCTCCACACGTAGCGCAGGTTTGGCGGAAGAAGAAGCTGCCCACCTCGCCGCTGCCCCCGCACGTCGGACACGTCTGAACACTTCCTGTCGAGACCGTCCCACGCCCCTCGCACCGTGAACAAGGCTCGTCCACGCGATAGGAGAGGGTCCGGGAGGTCCCTTTGTCCATCTCTTCCAGCGACAGCTCGACCGATACGTCCACATTGCGAGGCGCGCGGCCAGCTCGGGCGCTGCGCCGACGGTCGCCACCGAAGCCTCCAAAGAAGGGGATGTGGCCGAATAGGTCTTCGAGATCCAGGTCGAACGCGACGCCCCCGGGAGCCTCGTTGCCGGACATACCTGCTTGCCGCGCGGCTTCCCACTGGTCGCCGTAGCGATCGTACAGGCGGCGTTTTTCCGGATCGCTCAAAACTTCGTAGGCCTGCTGGACCTCTTTGAACTTCTCCTCGGCCTGTTTGTCTCCCGGGTTGACATCGGGGTGATACTTGCGAGCCAGCCGACGGTATGCCGACTTGATCTCCTTCTCGTCGGCATCTCTGGAAACTCCGAGCACACTGTAGAAATCCGTCGGCATGGTAGTACCTCCTGGTGAGCGAGCGGGTCGGCGCCTCGCGCGCCGACCCGCGATTCAGGTTAGTTGGTCTTGACCTCGATCTTCCTCGGCTTGACTTCGTCCGCTTTCGGCACGACGACGGTCAGGATGCCATCGCGATACGTCGCAGAGATCTCGTCCGCCTTGACCGGAACCCCGATCGTGAACGAGCGCTGGAACGAGCCGTAGCTGCGCTCGATGCGGACGTAGTCGTCGCGCTTCTCTTCGTCGCTGAACTCGCGTTTGCCGCGAATCGTCAGCACGTCGCCCACGAGTTCAACGTCGATGT
>RFHN01000079.1 GCA_003695835.1 Armatimonadota bacterium | reverse complement strand
TATTCATAGAAAGCATCAGAGAAGGAATCAACCGAGATGAAACGACTGCTCCGCATCCTGTGTCTCGTTGGCGTGCTCGCTGGCTTGATGCCGGTGGCGTCCGCCCAGCCGATCTCCGCGGAATCCAAAGCCAAGGTTCTCGAAGCGATCGGCCGTCAGATCAAGACGAACGCCTACGTTCAAGGCGTGGACTTCAGCCAGTGGGACAAGCTGGTGGAGAAGTTCAAAGAGGAGTTTGACAAGGCGGAAACCCAAGACGCGTTCGCAACAGTCGTGAACCGTGCGTTCGCGGAGTTCAAGCTTTCGCACCTGCACCTGCAGACGCCGCGCGCCGCACAGATTCGGACGACGGGCAAGACGGTCGGCATTGGCGTTACGATTCAGCAGCAGCCCGATGGTCTTCTCGTCACTCGCGTCATCGAGGGAGGCCCGGCGGAGAAGGCCGGCATCAAGGTGGGGGACGTTCTGATCGAGGCGGACGGCAAGCCGATTCGAGGTCCGGAGGACTTACGAGGGGACGAGGGTACGAAGGTCCGGGTGAAGGTCCGCCGTGGCGAGGAGACTCCGGAGTTCGAAATCACTCGTGCCGAGTTCAGTGTTTTGCAGAAGGACGACATCAAGTGGATTGACGACAAAACTGCGATCATCACGGTCCACACCTTCGCGACCGGATACGATCCCAAGCGGATTGACGAACTGTTCCGAGAAGCGAAGAAGGCGGAGAGGCTGATCCTCGATCTGCGCTCGAACGGAGGCGGCGCGGTTCCAAATCTTAGCCACCTCGCGGGCAAGGTGCTACCGCCTTACACGCCGTTGGGCAAGTTCATCACAAGGCGCGACGCCAATCGCTACAAGGAAGAGCATCCGGACGGTTCGGACGATCCCGTGTCCGTTGCCAAGGAGTACGGCTGGACCATCGGCGCCCGGTCGCAATCGGAGAAGGACCGGTTCACGGGCGAGCTGGTCGTCCTTGTCAGCCCTGCGAGCGCAAGCGCCAGCGAGATCTTCGCGGCAGCCATCAAGGATCACAAGCGAGGGAAGATCGTGGGCACGAAGACGGCCGGCGCGGTCCTGGCTTCCACGTTCATCAACCTTCCTGAAGGTTTCTCCCTCCAACTGCCGTTGATGGAGTTCGTCACCTATGGTGGCGTTCGGTTGGAGGGCGTGGGTGTCGAGCCGGACGAAGCGCTCAAGCCGAATGAGGTGGGGAACGACGAGCTTGCCGTTCGCGCCGCACTGAAAGTCTTCGGCGTCGCGAGCTCCGGCGGCGTTGCGGCGTAACCTCTCTGCCCTACCGGCGTTTCCCGCCCATGAGGCTACCGAGAATGCCGCGCATGAGCGTGCGGCCGAGTTGAGATCCGGCGCTTCTCAACACACTCTTGGTTGTGGCTTCCAGGAACGAATCTTTGCGTTTCGACGCTCTGTGCTTTTCCTTTTCAGCTGCTTCTCGCTGTTTGGCTTCCGCCTCGGCCTTAGCGGCTGCTTCCTGCTCGGCTGCGGCTCGCTCCGCCAAAGCTTGAAGTCGTTCGTAGGCGGATTCGCGATCAATCGTGGTGTCGTAGCGACCGCTGTACGGGCTGGCTGAGCGAGCTGACGCTATGGCTGTCGGGTCGGCCGGGCCCAGTCGCGAAGATGGCGGTCGGATGAGGGCCCTTTCGACGATCGAGGGCGATCCTTTGCTGTCCAAGAACGAGACGAGAGCCTCGCCGACTCCAAGCTGAGTGATGACTTCCTCCGTTGAGAATGCCGGATTGGGTCGGAAGGTCTCCGCGGCAACTCGTACCGCTTTTTGATCGCGAGGAGTGAACGCTCGCAAGGCGTGTTGAACTCGGTTGCCGAGCTGAGACAGGACGGAATCAGGCACGTCCGTCGGGTTCTGCGTGACAAAGTAGACGCCGACACCCTTTGAGCGGATCAGCTTCACCACCTGCTCGATTTTCTCAATGAGCGCTTTCGGCGCATCCTGGAAGAGGAGGTGCGCCTCATCAAAGAAGAACACAAGTTTGGGCTTATCGACGTCCCCCACCTCTGGCAAGGTTTCGAACAGTTCGGCAAGCAGCCACAACAAGAATGTGGCATAGATGCGCGGTTTCGACAGCAGCGTGTCGGCCGCGAGGATGTGGACGTATCCGCGCCCGTCTGGTGCGAGGCGTAGGAAATCGTACAGGTCGAGCGCCGGTTCGCCGAAGAACTGCTCCGCACCCTGTTGTTCGAGTACGAGAAGCGCCCGCTGAACCGCGCCGACGCTGGCCGATGAGACGTTGCCGTATTCCTGCTGTACCTCTTTTTTGTTCTCGGCGAGGTGAGTGAGGAGCGCTTGGAGGTCCTTCAGGTCGAGCAGAAGGAGCCCGTGCTCGTCGGCATATTTGAATGCGATGTGAAGGACGCCTTCTTGGACATCGTTCAGATCGAGCAGCCGAGAGAGAAGAAGCGGGCCCATCTCCGTCACGGTTGCCCGCACGGGATGGCCCTTCTCGCCGAAGAGATCCCACCAGATGACAGGGAAGCCGGTCTTCTCGTACGGATTTAGCCCGATCTGGGCCGCCCTTTCTTCGAGTTTGGGGTGAGGCTCTGCGGGTTGACACAGCCCGGACAGGTCACCCTTGACGTCGGCTAAGAAGACGGGAACGCCCCGCGCGGAAAACGCCTCCGCCAGGACTTGGAGCGTCACGGTCTTGCCCGTGCCTGTCGCGCCCGCTACAAGCCCATGCCGATTCGCGAACTGAGGCAACAGATAAACCGGTTGCGCGCCTTTGCCAACGAAGATGGGTTCCGTCATGTCTCGATTTTGAGGATACCACCGAACGAGAGGAACGTTGCAGCGGCGTAGCAGCGTCGCCGAGTCTGTTCGCTACTCGGACGTGCGAGGAGTACGAGGTAGACTGAAACGAGTGCAGCTGCCGCAAACGGGTTCGCTGCGCGAAGGAGGTCTTATCAAAGATGAAAACGAGTCCATTAATGGCGGCAGCGGCCGGCGCTGCACTGCTTACGGTTCTGTGTTCTGGCTGTGGAGGCGGTTCGTCGTCTGGTTCCGACGCGAAGATTGCTTTTCTTTCCACGCGCGACGGAAATGACGAGATTTACGTGATGAGCGCAAATGGTACGGGACAGACCAACCTGACGAACAACTCGGCCGGTGATGACGCGCCCGTTTGGAGTCCAAATCGCAAGAAGATCGCATTCGTTTCAGACCGGGATGGGAACTCCGAGATCTACGTGATGAACGCGAATGGATCTGCGCAGACAAACCTGACGAACAACGCCGGATCCGATTCCTCGCCGGCGTGGAGTCCCGATGGCACGAAGATTGCATTCCAGTCGAATCGAGGTGGTCTATATCAGGTGTACGTGATGAACGCCGATGGTACGGGCGTGCTGCAGTTGACGAGCGCCGGGAGCAACTTCACACCCGTGTGGAGTCCGGACGGAACGCAAATCGCCTTCTTGTCCAGCCGCGACGGCCAATCAGAGATTTACGTGATGAACGCGGACGGAACGGGACAGATGAACCTGACGAACAACTCGGGAACCGACAACACGCCCGTGTGGAGCCCGGACGGCACGAAGATCGCGTTCGAGTCGCTGCGAGATGGGAATTTTGAGATTTACGTGATGAACGCGGACGGAACGGGACAGACCAATCTGACGAACAACTCGGCAACCGACGACTCTCCGGTGTGGAGTCCGGACAGCACGAAGATCGCTTTTCGCTCGTCCCGTGATGGGAATGACGAAGTGTACGTGATGAACGCGGACGGGACAGGACAGACGAACCTGACGAACAACGCGGAAACCGACAACTCTCCAACGTGGAGTCCGGATGGTACGAAGATCGCTTTTCGCACATTCCGTGATGGGAATGACGAAGTGTACGTGATGAACGCGGACGGAACGGGACAGACGAACCTGACGAACAACGCCGGAGACGATTACTTGCCTGCCTGGGGAAATTAACTTTCCCGTAGCGCTGTGAAAAGGGAGGGCGTCGCGGAGCGAGTGGGAGACTCGAGTAAAATGCCCCATTCGCGATGCTCTCCCGATACGAACCCGACCGATTCGAGGCGGAGTGGCGGCGCCGTTGGCAGGAGGCGGACCTGTTCCGGACCGTCGAGGAGCCGAGCCGGCCCAAGTTCTACGCCTTGGACTTCTTTCCTTACCCCAGCGGCGCTGGGCTTAGTGTCGGTCACCTAAGGAACTACATACCCACGGATGTCCTCGCCCGGGCAAAGCGGATGCAAGGGTTCAACGTCCTTCACCCGATGGGGTGGGACGCCTTCGGGCTGCCGGCGGAAAACGAAGCGATCGCAAAGGGGCGGCATCCGGCGCCCATGGTTCGGGAATACGCTGCGACCTATAAGCGGCAACAGAATCTCGTAGGAATCTCGTACGACTGGTCGCGGGAGATCAACTCGTCGGATCCCTCGTACTACAAGTGGACGCAATACATCTTTTTGATTCTTTATAAACGCGGGTTGGCCTACCGCGGCGAGTATGCGGCGAACTGGTGCCCGCAGTGCTTGACGGTCCTGGCGAACGAGGAGGTGGAGGGGGGTCTTTGTTGGCGGTGCGGTACGCCTGTCGTGAAGAAGGCGCTGCCGCAGTGGTTTTTCAAGATCACCGACTACGCGGACCGCTTGCTGGATGATCTGGAACTGATTGACTGGCCCGAAGGCATCAAGATGATGCAGCGCAACTGGATTGGCCGATCGGTCGGCGCGGAATTCGATTGGGCCGTGGTCGCTCAGGAGCAGTCAAACGGAGACGTGCGGAGCTTGGCGGGCGACCTGAAGTTTCGCGTATTCACGACGCGCATAGACACGGTGTTCGGCGCTACGTTTTGTGTGCTTGCGCCCGAGCACCCGCTCGTCGAAGCGATCACTGCGCCGCACAGGCTTGAGGAAGTCAGAGCGGTGCGCGAGCGGGCGGAGAGAGCCTCGGAACAGGACCGGCTCGCCGAGGGGCGGGAGAAGGTGGGTGCGTTCACCGGTGCGTACGCGCTGAACGAGTTCACCGGTGAACAGGTGCCGATTTTCGTTGCGGACTATGTGTTGATGGGCTACGGTACGGGCGCGATCATGGCGGTGCCGGCTCACGATGAGCGAGACTTCGAGTTTGCGCAGAAGTATGGGTTGGAGATTCGGCGCGTGGTGGGTAGCGCGGTGGGGGCAGAGGATGAGCTTCCCTATGTTGCTTCCGAGGGAGTGATGCTCGCGCCGGAGGATTGGGTCGGGGTTCCCTGCGAGGAGGCAAAAGAACGGCTGTATCAGATACTCGAAGAGCGAGGGCTGGGCGGCCGCAAAGTCAATTACCGCTTGCGCGACTGGCTGATCAGCCGTCAGCGGTATTGGGGCGCGCCGATTCCGATCGTGCATTGCGAGAAATGTGGCATGGTGCCGGTGCCGGAAGAGGACCTACCCGTCTTGCTGCCCGAAGTGGATCGGTATCAGCCAACAGGGACGGGCGAAAGCCCCTTGGCCGCGATTCCCGAGTTCGTAAACACGAACTGCCAGCAATGTGGTGGCCCGGCGAGAAGGGAGACGGACACGATGGGCGGCTTCGCGTGTTCGTCGTGGTACTTCCTACGGTTTTGCGATCCCCACAACGACCGCGAGCCTTTTTCGAAGGAAAAGGTGGAGTATTGGATGCCCGTGGACTGCTATGTCGGTGGCGCCGAACACGCGGTCATGCACCTGCTGTATGCTCGATTCTGGACAAAAGTCCTGCACGACGAAGGGCTTGTCTCGTTCGTCGAACCGTTCTCCGTCTTGCGCAACCAGGGAATGGTTCTGGCTCCCACACCGTATCGGAAGCCTCGGGAGGGCGAGGTGCTGCGCGTGGGAGAGGAAGGCATTCTGATCAGCCGGGAAGAGGCAGAAGAGTTGCCGCCGGACCAGGTCTTCTACAAGTGGGAGAAGATGAGCAAGTCCAAGGGCAACGTCGTCACGCCCGATGAGGCCGTCGAGAAGTACGGGGCGGACGCGCTTCGCGTTTACGAGCTGTTTGAGGCGCCATTCGAACAGGCGATTCAGTGGTCGGAAGAGCGCGTTCAAGGGGCGATCCGATTCCTGCATCGCGTGTTTCGGGTGCTTGCGGAGATCCAACCGAGATACCGACCGAACTGGCGCGACGAGATCGGCGCGGCGGATTCGTCCGCGGATCGCGACCTTCGCCGAGCGACGCATGCGGCGATCGCCAAGGTGAGAGAGGACATTGATCGGTTTGCCTTCAACACCGCGATCGCTGCGCTCATGGAGTTTACGAACACGTTGACGGAGGCGACGGCCAAAGGCGAGGTAAGCGAGGCGACGCTCTCCGAAGCGGCGGAAACGTTGATTCTTCTGCTGTCGCCGTTCGCTCCGCATAGCGCGGACGAAGTTTGGCAGGCGTACGGCAAGGAAGGCTTTACCTTGGAGCAGCCGTTTCCGGAGGTGGAGGAGAGCTGTCTGGAAGCCGAGTCCGTAACGATCGTCGTACAGGTGAACGGCAAGGTTCGAGACTCTCTCGTCGTGAAGCCTGGTACGGCCCAGTCGGAGCTGGAGTCTCTTGCGCTTTCCAGCGAGAAGGTGAAACGGGCTTTGGATGGGAAGCAGGTCGTTCGGGTCGTCGTGGTTCCGGACAAGCTGCTCAACGTCGTCGCCAAGTAGCGCGGGGCCCTACGCCGGTCGCTGGGTTGGAAGGAACACCTTGAACGTACTGCCTTCGCCGAGCCGGCTCTGCACGGTCACCTTTCCACCATGCGCGTTGACGATGTGGCGGACGATCGAGAGCCCCAAGCCCGTGCCACCCGTCTCCCGGGATCGGGCCTTGTCCACTCGATAGAAACGCTCGAAGATGCGCGGGATGTCTTCCTGGGCGATTCCGATGCCTGTGTCTTGAACGGTGATCACGACCTGATCGCCTTCCCTCGCGAGCACGAGGTTGACGCTTCCTTCCTGCGTGTAGCGGATTGCGTTCGAGAGTAGGTTGGCAAGGACTTGGACGATCTGGTCCTTGTCCATCGGGATGACAAGGTTCGGTTCGATGTTCGTTTCGAATCGCAGCCCCTTTCGTTCGGCCTGCGGTCGGTACTGCTCGGCAATTTCGATTGCAATCTGCGACAGATCGGCTGGTCGGATTTCGGCCGGTCTGCTCTCGGCGGCGCTGAGGGTAAGAAGATCCTGGGAGAGTGCGGCGAGGCGATCCACCTCTCCGATCATGAGTTTCAGTTGGTGATCGCGTTCGTCCGGGGGCATGTTCGGCTCGTCTCGAAGGGTTTCCGCCAGGGCGCGAATCGAAGCGAGCGGAGTTCGCAGTTCGTGGCTGACGTTCGCGACGAAGTCGGTGCGTATGCGTTCGAGTCGCGCCAACTCGGTAACGTCCTCCACGACGATCAAGATGGCATCCTCCACGCTCTTGGCGAACGCGAGGACTTGCCGCTCCCTGGGGTGCGAGAGGGATAGCCGTTTCATCTTCGCCTCGCCCTTCGCCTTTGCCTCGTCGAAGAGGCCGCGCAGATCGTTGCTCAACGTGAATTCGAGAAGGGACTGGCCCGCCTGTTCTTCTTCGAACATCACCTCGGCGGCGCGATTTGCATAGATGAGCTTGGACGCTGGATCGCAAAGAAGGATTGCGGCCTGGAGCTCATCGCAAATCTCCCGAAAGAGGGCTATCCGCCTTTCCAGGGCGCCTTGGACTTCGCGCAACTCTCCACGAAGGCTTCGGAGCTCCCGTCTGGCTTCGAGCGCTGCAAGGCCCAAGCGGCGCACGAAACCAATCATGGAAACGATCGCAAGCAGGGCGCCGACCAGCAGCAGCGCTTCCCCGCGGGGGTTCCGAACGAGCGCCACTGCCACTGCTGCAACAGCCAGGAACGCCGCAAACAGCGCGACTTGCCGAAGAAATCGCGGGTCGTTACTCAGCCTCACTTCCCTGCTATTGTGGCACTGAACGCGTGCCCTCACCCTGGTCGGCTTTCCAGAGGGTGCGGCGGTAGAATCGCTGGCATGACGAGATCCACGACCGTTATCGGCGTACGCAAAGACGGAGCGGTTGCTCTGGCAGCCGACGGGCAGGTAACGCTTGGCGACGAAGGGACCGTTCTCAAACACAGTGCGCGGAAGGTTCGTCGGCTGGCGAAGGGCAATGTTCTGGCAGGATTTGCGGGAAGCGTGGCCGACGCCCAGGCGCTGCAAGATCGTTTTGAGCGACACCTGGAACAGTTTCCGAACAACCTTACGCGAGCGGCCGTCGAGTTCGCGAAAGAGTGGAGAACCGATCGCATCTTGCGGCACCTCAACGCCCTGATGGTCGTCGCGGATGTCGAAAGACTCTTGCTCGTCTCGGGGGACGGCAACGTGATCGAGCCGGATGACGGCATCGTAGGCATCGGGTCCGGCGGTTCCTACGCCGTCGCCGCGGCTCG
>RFHN01000078.1 GCA_003695835.1 Armatimonadota bacterium | reverse complement strand
GTGCTCTCCGACATACCCCGGCGCCAGCGCGACGCAATCGGATCTGCCGCTGTACCGGCATCGCCGACCCAGACCGTTTACGCTCAGTTTGGCGATTGGCCCCTGATGGTCGTTCTTGCAATTCTATTGCTTTGGGTCCTGGTTTGGGGCCTTCAGCGGCTCGGCGTTCTGGTCGCCGGGCGCGAAGCGGAAGCGCCGCTGCGGATTCTCCCGAGAGTCGAGAGGGAGAACTACTCGCGCAATTAGGCCGGTGATTCCCTGAGACGTTCGAGCATGAGGCGGGCTGCCAGCTTGCCGGTCTCATACGCGTTTTCGGCGCGTCCCGCCAACGTTCCGTCGCCGGCGACGACGAGGCGCCCCCCGTTGGCGTTAGCGTTATCGAAGAGGACGACCCTCTCCGGCTGCGATCGCTTCCACCTCACGATGTGATGCCAAAGAGGTTCCTCGAAATCCGGCCCAAAGAGGGATTCAATCCGTCCCGCCACGACGCGGAGGATGTCCTCGTCCGGACGATCGAAGTGGGATCGGCTATAGCTCGGGCCGGTCTGAACGACAAACAGAGACGAACCCTCCGGGCAGCGTCCGGCGCACTTGAACTGCTCGATACTGAGCCACAAGACCGGATCCATCCGGTTGAGCGACAAGAGGGCGTAGTACGGTCTTGGCGAGAGAGCCTTCCCGTATCCTAATGCAACACTAATGCAAGAGCGGTACGAGGCTCCCCCAAGATTCCTGCGATCGCCCGCCGTTTCCAGAAGCCTTGCAGAGTCGGGCAGCGGTGGAGTGAGGATCACACCGTCGAATGGCTCCCCCATGACCGCGTACTCCCCGCTTCGCGTGCGACCGATCGCATCCACGTGCGCAGACAGGCGAACCTCCAATCCCTGAGCGAGGATTTCGAGCAGCCGATGGTTCCCCTCGAGAAACGTGTACCGCGGCTCTCGGTTGCGTTCTTCCGAACCCGGCACGACGCGACCGTCCTCTTGAAGGTAGATGTCGCCCGGTATCTCCACTGCCTCCTCTCCGGCCAAATCCAAGGCCTCCTGAAGAGAAGTGCGGCGGGGCGTGAAGGTCTGCAAGCCCATATCGGCTACCCACCCATCCCGGGCATAGGTAGCCACCCGGCCCCCTACCCGCTCGGCCGCCTCAAAGAGGACGACTTCGGCGCCCTCTTGCCGGAGGGCGCGCGCGGCGCTGAGGCCAGCGATCCCGGCGCCGACGATTGCGACTCGCATACGCTGCGAGACTCTACCTGGAACTTTTGGGGCCGCCGGACGTATGTATGGACATGAGCATCGCCCTCGTTGCAGCTACCTTACTCCTGACGCCCGTGAGCGCGGACCTGGTCAAACCAGGCGCTCTCGCTCCCGACATTTCCGGCAAACTGACAACGGGCGCAACCTTCCACTTGAAGGAAACCGTCAAGACCAAGCCCGTGCTCCTCTACTTCATCAGCACGAGCTGCCCCGTGACCGCCGAGGCTACGAAGTACTATGACCGCCTGGCCAAGGCGTACGCAGCCTCCGGCGTTCAGGTCATCGGCATCGTCAACGACGGCCAAGAGGGCTACACGACCTGGCAGAAGACGCACAAGGTCTCGTTTGGGTCGCTCTTGGATCCCGACTACAAGATCATCAACGCGTACGGCGTTTTTGCGTCTCCGTCGTCCGTCCTGATTGCGCCGGGCGGGAAGGTCGAGAAGGTCTGGGTCGGATGGGGCCAGAAAGAGATCCGCGAAGCGTCTGAAGGAATCGCCAAGCACCTGAAGAAGACGCCGGCCAAGCTCGATCTGAACGGTGCCCCAGCAGCCGGCGCGGTTGGCTGAGCGATCTAACCCTCTTCCTCGGTCGAGGAAGAACTCGGATTCCTCGAGAGGGCGCACGAACGGGCGCCCTCTTGCCTCTTCGTCGGGTATCGGCACCGACAATCGTTCTATAATCTCTGCCGCGGATGGCAAGACTGACCCTCACGGAGAGCGAACTCTCCACCGAGCCCGGCACGAATGTAACCCTCCGGTACACGCTCGCCAATGAGAGCGAGACGGAAGACCGTTTTGAAGTTCGCGTGGAGGGAATTGATCCGGAGTGGGTTGCGATACCGGTGCCGGTCGTAAAGCTTCGTCCGGGAGAGAGCCTCACTGAATCCATCCACATCAAGCCGCCGCGATCCACCGAAAGCCGCGCCGGCCGATACCCGTTTACCGTTGTCGCCCGCTCACTGGAAACCGGCGAGACCCTTGAGAGAGCGGCGTTCTTGGACGTTCTGCCCTTCGAGCTGCTCTCGATGGAGGTCGAACCCAAGCGCCAGTCGTCCGGCTACTTTACGAAGCAGTCCACGTTCGGCGTGACGATCGCCAACCTGGGCAACACGGAAGTCAACGTTCAGCTGTTCGCGGACGACCCCGAAGACGCATGCACCTATCAGTACGCTCAAGAATGGGTGATGCTCGCCCCCGGCCAGCAGCGAACGATCGCCCTCCAGGTTCAGCCGCGATCCTCTCCGCTCATCGGCACTCCAAAACTCTACGGCTTTTCCGTGAGCGCCCGAGGCGTTGACAACCCTCGCCTCTCCGCTTCCACGCAAGGCCAACTCGAACACCGCGCACTGCTCACGCCGGCCGCTCTCGCTGCCTCGCTTCTGTTCATCCTTCTTGCCTTTGTTTGGTACATGCTGCGGCCCATGCCGCCGGAGATCAACTCGTTTGCTCCGTCGGCAAGCACGGTGCAGGAAGGCGAATCCGTCACCTTGACCTGGAGCACAACGCGCGCCGATTCCGTCGTTATTACGGACGGCGACCGCATCTGGGCGCAGCTGAGCCCGAACGGCTCGATCAAGGTAACCGTGCCGCGCACGCTCACCTTCTCTGCGAAAGCCGTCAACGGCGTCGGCCAGAGTCGGGAAGTCAAGGTTACGGTCACCGCCGTTCCGCCCACGCAGATCCCGGAACCGGTGATCAAGACGTTCTCGATCTCGCCGAAGAGTGCGAACGTCGGCGACACCCTGACGGTCCGTTACGAGGTCGAGAACGCGGCGCGGATTCTGCTCCAGCCGATCGGTCTGGAGCTACCCATTAATCTCACTCAATTCGAGTTCCAAGCCGACAAGCCGGGGGCGATCGAGTATCGCCTCATCGCGTACAGCGCCGATGGAAAAGCGACCGACGCTCGGTTCAAAGTGCAGGTGGATCAGCCGTCGCAAGCCAGGATCATCGAGTTCCGCGCCCTGCAAAGCGGGCTGCCCATTCCCGAGGAAGGCGTCGAACCCTATTCGAGAGTGACCCTGGAGTGGCAGGTGGAGAACGCAGCTCGAGTGGACATTTCGCCGGGTCTTGGGAGAGTGAATGCGACGGGGAGCGTCGAGGTCTTCCCGGAGCGAACGACAACCTACACCCTCACGGCGAAGGACGCCAACGGAAAACCCGTTACGGCGCAAATCACGATCGTCGTCAAGGAGCCGCCGACAGCGGGCGGCGTCCGAAGCGATTCTGGTGGCGGCGGTTCGGCCGGATCGGGAGGCGGCGGCGGATGAAGCCTTCCATCCTCGTAACGGCGTTCGGCCCGTTCGGCGATTTCAGCCAGAACCCGAGCGCTCTGCTTGCTGCGGAACTCGGTGAGGACGAAGCCGAGACAACGGTCCTTCCGGTGAGTTATCGTTCCGTCGAGCAGTTTCTGTCCGCAGCGCATCATCTCACTCACGAAACCGTCCTCATGCTTGGGGCGCACAAGAACGCCGCGATGCTCACGGTAGAGCGCCGAGCCCGGAACTGGGTATCGGACCGGCCGGACGTGGAGGGTGTCGCGCGGGATGAGGGGCCGATTCTCGAAGGTCGCGATCCGTGGCGCGCCAGCCAACTGTTCGAAGGCTGGCACGGGCTGCCCCCTTATTGGACCGTCTCGGACGACTGCGGCGCCTATCTGTGCAACTACCTCTATTTTCGAATGCTGGGCTTTCAGCGCCGGTTTCGGGTTGGGTTCGTCCATGTCCCACCCGTAGAGGTCGTTCCACTCGAGAGACAGGTAACCGCCTTGCGCCGACTTCTCGAAAAGGTAGGGAGTTCATGAAGCCTTTTGCACTGCTCAGCGTAACCGACAAGAGTGGATTGCTCGACTTTGCCCGTGGCTTGGTCCGACGAGGGTACGAGATTCTCTCCACCGGCGGTACCGGCAAGTTCCTGGCGGACAATGACGTGGACTACACCGGCGTCAGCTATTACACCGGAATGCCGGAAATCCTCGGCGGTCGAGTCAAGACCCTCCATCCCAAAGTGCACGGCGGCATCCTCGCACGCCACGAATCGCCCGAAGACCAGGCGGTGCTCGAAGAGCTCAACATTCGGCCGATCCGTATCGTGGCTGTGAATCTCTACCCGTTCGAGCAGACCGTCCTCGCTGGGGCATCAAGAGAAGAGATCATCGAGAACATTGACATCGGCGGCCCCGCAATGATCCGCGCGGCGGCGAAGAACGCCGAGACCGTGCTCGTCGTCGTGGACCCGAATGACTACGACGACGTCCTCCAGTTCTTGGACGGCGGCCTGGGCCCGGAATTTCGAGAGAAGCTGCGAGCCAAGGCCTTCGCACACACCGCGTATTACGACAGCCTGATAGCGCAATTCTTCAGTGGCGGGGATCCCTTCGCCTATGACACCGTTACGGTCGGTTACCGGAAGAGCGCTCAGCTCCGCTATGGTGAAAACCCTCACCAGCAGGCTTGCCTCTTGCAGTCTCCGTTCGACCGGACGGGCGTCGCTCACGCCGAGCCGCTATGGGGAAAAGAGCTGAGCTACAACAACCTGCTGGATGCTGACGCCGCCTGGAACCTCGTGTGCGACATGAAGGCGCTCCGTCCGTCTCTTCGCGCCTGCGCGATCATCAAACACTCGAACCCGTGCGGCGCCGCATGGTGCGAATCTCTCGCGGATGCGTACCAGGCCGCCAGAGAGGCCGATCCGATCTCCGCGTTCGGTGGCATCGTCGCGCTAAGCGACCCCGTGGACGAAGAGGCGGCTGCGGCGATGACAGCACAGGGCAACTTTCTCGAGGTCGTACTGGCCCCCGATTGGTCGGAAGGGGCTCTGAAGGTCTTCCAAGACCGCTCGGGCTGGGGCCAGAGCGTTCGCTTACTG
>RFHN01000077.1 GCA_003695835.1 Armatimonadota bacterium | reverse complement strand
TCTCTACGAGAATCGGCTCGCTGCCGAACGCTTCGAGAACCGCGTTCTTGATCGGCAGAATCTCTTCGACGCGTTGGCGGAATCGCTCCGGATCAACGAAATCGTAGACTCGAATCCCTCGACGCCCCGCCTTGTCCTCGTAGGCAGGGCCGATGCCCTTTTGCGTCGTCCCGATCTGCCGCGCTCTCCGCTCCTCTTCGAGGCAATCGAACGCCCGGTGCCAAGGCATGACCACGTGCGCGGAGCCGCTCACGATCAGCCTTCCGACCTCGTCAGCCAAGCCAGAGATCTCCTCGATCTCCTCCACGAAGCTCTTGGGGCATACCACCATGCCTCCACCCAGTACCGCAGTGCAACTCGCGCGGAGGAAGCCAGTGGGCAAGAGGTGGAATCGGAACGTCTTCTCCCCAATGCGTACGGTATGACCTGCGTTGTTGCCACCGCTGAAACGAATCGTGTAATCAGCGTTTTCTGCCAGGACGTCGACTAACTTGCCTTTGGCTTCGTCGCCCCAAAGCGCACCAACAACGATCAGTGTAGGCATGAGAAAGTCCCGCAATGCGGGACAACGAGAAGTCTACCCGCTGGGCTTCGGTAGCTGGCTACAGGTCCAGGGCCAGCGCGACACGAATTCGCCGCTGGGCTTCCTCCAGAAAAGTTGTTTCTCTAAGCGCTCTCCAATGTAAGAGCGATAAGCAGAGAAGGGCGTGGCGTTTGGCGAACTCGTCGGGTGTCAGCGTTCGATGGAGCGCAGAAAGGCAAGAATGAATCTCTCGATGCCGAAGTCCCTTTCCGTACGCCCAGGTAAACGCAAGGAAGAGAAGATCCATCGCGACGGGTGCGTCCGGTACGGTGTCGTTCCAGTCTTCGATCACCAGGTCCTCCCCGTCAAGAAACAGATTCTCCGGGGCGAGGTCGCCGTGCGCGACCCCGAAGCGCAGGGACGAGCCGATGAGTCTCCTTGCGCGGTCCTTCAGCGCTTGCGCTTCACTGAACGGCTCGGGTGCCGCCTCAATCAGGCGATCCGCATCGATTTGCGAGAATCGCCGCTCAGCCACGCGGGGGTCCGCGCCGCACTGCAAGGTCAGATAGTGCGAGAAGCGATCGTGGGACCACTGTTCCAGCTTCCGCGCAATCTCTGGCCCGCCGATCGGAGTGTGCAGCAGACTGGGGTTCTTGCGAAACGGCTCGAGAAGAATCGCTTCTCCGTTGTGGGAGACCGTCTTCGGCTCTTCCGTTGAAGCCCCCGTTGGCGTCAGTCGAACCCGCTGCCGAGACCGTTGGGCCGCGATCTCTTCTGGCATCAGGGTGAGAAGTCGGATCTCGTCACCCATTCGCAAGACGTACCTTCGAATCCACTGGTCATGGCTTCTCGTATCCACGGCGAGAACCCGAAACGCCGAGCGTTCCTCGCCGAGCTGCTGAAGCGCTTCTCTCAGCTTTTCATCCAGCTGTGCGGCAGAGCGCGGGGACGCTTGGACCAGCAGGCAATGCGGGAGTCGAAAGGTTGCGGCAGCGATGGCTCGGTTGAGAAGATGAGGGCGATTCGCAGCGGACTTCCAGATCGAGAGGATCTCGGCAGCCTCCGGCTCGTCGGTGGGAAAGGCGTACTCCGTATAGTTGTAATCGTTTGCCCCCCAGATACGCACTTGCGCGAAACCGCAGTCGCTCAGCATCCGGCGCCAGTGAGATGGAGAGTGAGTGTAGGTGCGATAGTCTCGCTGAACGGTGTAATCTCCCACCTCCGCCTTCCGGGCTTTCACCGAGGCTGCGGCCCTCATCACAAGGCTCGCCACCGCGCGGGGCATCAGGCTGGTGAAGCGGAGCCCGCTGTGGTCTGGCACTCCCCGCCAAGCCGCCAGCCCAAATCGGTTTTCGATCCCGATATACAGGTGACCGCTCTCTTTGAGAGCGAGGCACAAACGCCGAAGCACGCTGCGCTGGATCTCCTCTGGGTCCTGCTCCGCCCCCCATGCGCCGACCCATTCGAGGACACCATTGCAGACGATCAAGTCCGCCACATCAGCCGAGAGGGGCACCTTCTCGAAGGGCGCTCGAATCAAAGTTACGTTTTCGATGCCGCGTCGCTCGCACCGCTTGCCGATGAACGCGAGGCGCTCGGGAACGATGTCGGTGGCGACAACGTGCTCGAACCGTTGAGCGAGGGCTATCGTATTGGCGCCGAAGCCGGCGCCGACGTCCCAGGCAAGCTCGCCCGAGTCAATCGGCAAGACGGAGCGCCAGGCGGCTCGCCGCCCAACGTTCAGCGCATAGTCGGAAAGACGCGGCTTGCCCAGCTTGCGGACGGTCTCGTCGAACGCTTTCTCAACGTCCTCCGCCTGCAAAACCTCCTGCAGCGCTTCCTGAGGAATCTCGCCCCAGTAGGGCGTTTCGCCTTCCGTCAGGTCGAGGTACTTCACGCCGAAACGCTCGACGTGGGTTCCACTTTTCGCCTCCGAGTTGAGAAACGATTCGACTCGCCCTGCCAGCGGGCCTTCGCCCATGAGGTTACTGCTGTTCGCGGAAGATCGTCATCTCGACCCGGACCGGCTGCCCCGGTTCCTCCGAGACGACCTTCATGGAGATCTGGTCGCCGACTTCTAGCTGATCAATGAGGTCTAAACCGGACACCGCCCTACCGAAGATGCAGTAGTTCCCCTGGAGCGCGTCGAAGATCTGCTGGTCCGCGCC
>RFHN01000076.1 GCA_003695835.1 Armatimonadota bacterium | reverse complement strand
GAACGGCCAACTTGAGCTCAAGGTCGAGACCTCGCCTTACCCGGTGTGGCAGGTCTGGACTCCGGCTCAGACCGTGACTTCTGCGTCACCGCTCCGGCGCGGTCTGATCCGCTTCAAGGTGCCGAACACAGCGACGTACACGCTGGGCCTCAGGGTCGTGGGGACGACATCGGGTTCCTTCAGACTGGACAACGTCAAGTTGTATCCCGCGTATTACCCGTTGATTTCAATCCACCCCACGGTGGCTGGCACCCTGTCGACGATGACGATCAAGGGCGGCCGCACCTCCGCAGTGGCGGCCTACGTGTCGCCCAAGCTGTGGATTCCCACGAAGATCTGGCCGTTCGAGGGCTACTGGGAGCTGGACGTTGGTTCGGTGATCCCGTTTTGGATTGGGGTGACGGACGCCCAGTTTGGGCGGGCGGTAGCGCGGTTCACCTTCCCGAAGGACAAGGCGGTGACGGGGGTGCCCCTCTACTGGCAGGCGGTCGAGATCCTGCCTCTCCAGAAGCTCTACGGCATCGGGCCCGCCGTGGACTACGGCTTCGCGTACGACGCTCCTCTGATTACTCCTGCGAAGCAATGGAAACGCGTTTCGCCGACGGCAGCGCCTCCTGCAACGAGCGACGGTTTCATGTTCTACGATTCCAACCGGGCTGTCGTCACCCTCGTGAGGCGAGGCGGCCTGCTAACTCTCGCACCCGAGGTCTGGGATTTCGACGGGGTCAAGTGGGTGAAGCGGAGCAGCTCGACCGCAACCATCCCCGGGGTCTCCTTCGCTTGCGCCTACGACGCGTCGAGAAAAGCCATCGTCATGTTCACCGACCGGGGCGAAACTTGGGAATTCAACGGCACCTCCTGGAAGAAGATGTCTCCGAGCGTAGCACCGCCGCCTCGGTTCAATCCGTCGTTCGCATACGATGCTGGACGCCAGAGGTGCGTCTTGTTCGGCGGTGAAACTGCTGCCGGCAGCCTGAATGACGTGTGGGAGTGGAACGGCACGAGCTGGGCTAGAGGCCCGACGGGGCCCGCCGGGCGTGCGCGTGCATCCCTGGTGTACGACTCGCAGCACAAGCGTCTCCTCTTGTACGGAGGCTACAGGTTCGACCGCGTCACGAACAAGTACACCTACTACGACGACACCTGGCAGCTGACGGCCTCCGGGTGGCGTTTGATCGCGTCCACTGGCCCTGGAGCCCGAGCGGCATCCGGTCAAGTCGCCTACGACCCGGTTCACGACGCAACCTACCTCTTTGGCGGCTTCAACGGCTTCTGGCCGTTCAAACCAACTCTCTTGAATGACACCTGGGTCTTGAGCAACGGCACATGGAAGAGGGTACCGACTGCCGGAACCCCGCCTTCGGCGCGCGGAAGTGGCGCCTTCGCTTATGACGCGAGACGTTCGGTCTTCGTCCTCTTCGGCGGAAGTACGGGCATCGGCTCTCTGTCGGACACGTGGGAGCTGAAATAGACGGAAGACGCGGAGGTGAGGTTGTGTTGAGGCGGCCATTCCGACAACGTTTTCGCTCGGTTGGGTCTCCACGGAAGGCCATGCTCGTTGGTGTGCTTGTGGTGGCTTGCTGTGGTGCGGCCGCTCTACTCGCGCTGCTTCGCTTGGGACCTCGAGACGAGATTCCGCGAGCCGCGCCCCCCCTCGCGAGCGGCTCCGAGTCTGGGCAGCGCGTTGCGCGTGTGAGTGCACCGACTGGACATCGCGTGGCCGCTCGCTCCGTCAAGGGCGGTGCTGAGTCGCACCGGCCAGGTCCAGCGGGCCGTTCCACCATCCAAGGCAAGACGCTGAAGAAGCTGAACGTCTACCAGCTCATAGACCTTTTCGTCCGCGCGCGCCCCAATGAAGCTGAGGCATGGCTGATACTCGATCAGATCGGCTCCGTGTGCCGTACCGGTCAGGCACGGAGTGCGGGGCGATTCCTCGCCGGCTTGGTGCGAGATTCCGGGGTCCCCGATCGCGTGAGGGGCAAAGCGCTCTTCGAGTTGGCGATGCTCACCGCAAAGCATGAAAAGCTGCGCCGTGAGCACGATGACCTTTCGTCATTGTTGAGGCCGCTCGCGCTCAAGCTCCTGCGCGAGACGGTTGGTCCAGAAACTCTAGCCGCAGCCGCATTTGCAGCCGGGCAGCTCGGTGAGACTGCTGCGTTTCATGCTCTCGAGAGGATCGCCGAGCTCCCGCACACGGCGAAATACGAGAAGGCTATCAGGTCGGCCCTTCTGGCCATGGAGCAGCTTGGGCAACGGAGGGCCACCGACTGTGCGGCGCGGCTTGCGCGCAAGACGCCGAATCTCAATGTCTTTCGTACGGCAGCATTGGTCGTAGGTCGAGGCGGGGGGCCTCGCGCGGTCAGGATGTTGATTGAGATCGGTCCGCGATTCCCGGGGACACACATAGTTTCGGCCATGCTCCATGAATGCTCGGCATCGATCCACGCGATGCTCCAGGGGAACAATAAGGCGGATGTCCTTTCTGGTATCCAAGCCGTAGCCACAATGGATGGCGTGGATTTGCACTCCGGGTTGCTGAAAGCTGTCGTGGCGCATGCAGCCAGTCCCTCGGCAGAAATCCGAGACGCGGCTGTCAAGTGCGTGTTGGATATCCTTGAGCACTATTCCCCGGAACAGGCCCGCGCCATGTTGCGCCGTGTGTGGAAGCTGACCAGGGGACGACAACTAACGAAGTCTGTTGCACACAGATTGGAAGAACTGATGCGGTGGGGGTGAAACGATGCGAAGGGACCTGACGGGAACCAGCGGCATCCTTCTCGGCCTGAAGAGACTCTGCACGGTCTGGCGCAATACAGTCCTTACTGCCCTTTCGGCCGGCTTGGCAGTACAGACTGCAGCTCTGACGGCAGCGGCCCAAGGCAACACGACGGCGGCCGAGATCGGTGATGCAGTTTACAGGAATCTGGATAGTTGGATCATCCGCCTCCTCGGCTACAACTACAACCATACCGGTATCTTCGCAGGCCAAGTCCAGGGCGTGCCCTATGTCCTCGAAGTTGAGGGCCGTCTGTTTGGTGGCGATTCAACCCACAAGAACAAGTTTAGCTCGAGCTTCAAGAACAGCGCCTACAACTACTATGGTGCATATACGGTGTCGAACAAGAATTTGGGATTCAACGACCGTCGGGCGATCGTGTCCGTGGCAGAGATACTCGTGGCCCAGACGATTGGGTACACCTATGTCGATGCGATCCAGTATACCGGCTCGACTCCAATAGCACCGGCCAATATCACTGCCCTGAGATGCGACGGCTTGGTCGAGTATGCATATGAACAGAGGGGGCTTCGTGTCTGGTGGCCAAAGGCGGCTAGCTCGAAATGGGCAATCAACTACTACCCTGCCGCGCACAACGATATGCCGGACTTGACCGTGAACCCAGACTTTGAACTCTCCCCGTGGGCGCAGCGCGGGGCGCCGGCTGGGGCAGGTCAGGGGCCCGGCTACTCAGGGCCGAACCCGGCGAACACGTATCTCACGCGTAGTGCTACGATTGACTACCCCCAGCTGTCCTCTGCGAAGGTTGCCCACACAAGCGATCCTGCGCAGATGAATGTGATCGTCTATTTCGGCGACAAGTCGGGTGTCGGGCGCTTGCACTATCGGCTACCGGGAGAGAGCTTCTACAGGACCTCAAGTTGGTCAACAAAGCTTTACCCCACCCAAAGGTACACGTACAGCGTGCAGACGAACGGGGTCTTCAGCTGCTATGCCGAAGACAACGCGGGTAACACGACCGGAAAGCCCCAATACTCCGCCACCTTCTACAAGGTACTAGCGCAGAGCAATCCGGGGGTGACCCTCAGCCCGCAAACGACAATTGAGGAAGCCGGCCAGCAAGTGACAATCTCCGCTACAAAGGTGGCTACGGGCTACAAGATCGACGGATGGTACGTGGATAATCGGCGGGTACAGACTGGTGGAACGCAGCTGAATCTGACCCTCAACGATGCGGCCTCACATACCGTCACTGCCACCTATACACGCATCTACTACCGTGTTTATGGTTATGTCAAAGACGGCAAGGGCACCGGGCTGCCTGGGGTCGTCCTGAGCGGCTTCCCAAACTCGGTGCAGACAGATAGCTCGGGGTACTATTCCACGACCGTGCCATATGCCTGGAGCGGCACGGTAACGCCCTCGTTGACGGGGTGGAAGTTCGGCGCCGCACGCATCGGTCCTGTGTACGGCGACACGCGGCAGGACTTTTCAGGTACGAAGATCATCCATTACCGTGTGTACGGATATGTCAAGACTGGGGGCGGGGCTCCCATTGCAGGCGTCACGCTCCAAGGGTTCCCGAGTTCGGTACCGGTGAAGACCGACCAGAATGGCTACTACTCGACCAGCGTGCCTTACCGGTGGTCTGGGGTCGTTACACCTATTCTGAGTGGATGGAACTTCAGTAGTGTGAGCATAGGACCCGTTACTAAGGACACGCCGCAGAACTTCGTGGGCAGTCGCATCTTCTACCGCGTGTACGGGTATGTGAGGGAGGGCGGGGGGGCTCCGATTTCAGGCGTTACGCTCCGAGGGTTCCCGAGTTCGGTAGCGGTGAAGACTGACCAGAACGGCTATTACTCGACCAGCGTGTGGTACGGGTGGTCGGGGACAGTGACGCCTGTTTACGTGGGATACAAATTCGATAGCGCCCAGATCGGGCCAGTCCTAAAGGACACACGACGGGACTTCTTCGGCACTCGGCTGACGTTTTCTGTGTCCGGCTATGTCAAGGACAGCAACGGCGTTGGCATTCCAAACGTCGAGCTCCGGGGTTTCCCGGCTCCACCCTGGGCGCCGGTGGTGACTGACCGGACGGGCCACTACGCGGTCGTCGTAGATTCCTGGTGGGGCGGCTACGTGACGCCTGTTCTGCAGGGGTGGACTTTCAAGGGGCGGACGATAGGCCCCATCTTAAGAGACGTGCGCGAGGACTTTGTCGGAACGCGACAGGTATATGAAGTCAGTGGGATGGTCTTGGACGGCCATAACAATCGGGTGGCAAACGTCACGATTACGTTTGTGGGCAGGGGAGGCAAGCCCAATTACACGGCCAAGACAGATGCAACGGGGAAGTACTCGGTTCAAGTCGAGTACGACTGGAGTGGCACGGCGACGCCGGAACTCACCGGCTGTGTCTTCGCACCGCAGCGCCGATACTATACGAGCGTCCGGAGCGCGCACACGAACGAGGACTACGGAGTGGCTGCGTATGCGATCAGCGGTACGGTCCTGGACGGTCAGAGCAAGCCGCTTGCGAACGTGACCCTCACGTTCGCGGGTAGCTCTGGTAGTGGGAGCTACACGGCGACGACGGACGCGACCGGGAAGT
>RFHN01000075.1 GCA_003695835.1 Armatimonadota bacterium | reverse complement strand
CTTACCGCGGAAGAGGATCAGGTTCTTGCGGTCATCGTCCTGTTTCGGGAGTTCGACGAAGATGCACTCTCCCTGGCCCTTCCGCGCCTTCTTGATGTACTCGAGTCGCCACGGGGCCCACAGTCGCTCACCCATGCCGTCAAGTATAAGCGATTCGGGCTTAGGTTTGTGAGGAAGCGCAAGCGGGGGTTATACTTCGCGCACCATGAACGAAGCATTGCTCCAAGAACTTGTCGAAGCGCACGGCATCGCCAGCCGGGAGGAGAGGATTCGCGAGATCGTTCGCCGCGAGCTCGAGCCGATCTGTGAGATTCGTGTGGACTCGATGGGGAACATGATTTGCAAGAAGCCCGCAACCACGCCTCCGAAAAAGGGCGAACCGCGCAAGCTCATGATCGCGGCGCACATGGACGAGATCGGCTTTCTCGTCAAGTTCATTGATTCGAACGGCTACCTGCGGCTGAACCCGGTAGGCGGCTGGGACGCGCGGCAGATGGCAAGCCAACGAGTGTTCGTTCACACTCAGAAAGGCGATATTCCCGGCGTCCTGATGCAGAGCACCAAGCCCAAGCACATGCTCAAGCCCGAGGACATGGCGAAGGCTCCCGTTGTCGAGGACTTCTTCGTGGACATCGGAATGACCAAGAAGGAAGCCGAGAAGACTGTGCGGATTGGCGATTGGGTCACGATGAACCGCACGATGCAGAAGATGGGCAAGCTCTATACCTGCAAAGCGATGGACGACCGGGTCGCCGTCTACGTGATGATCGAGGCGATGAAGGCGGTCAAGAGCCATTCCGTGGACGTCTATGGGGTTGCGACGGTGCAGGAGGAGGTCGGCCTTCGCGGCGCGACTACGAGCGGCTGGAGCATCCACCCGGACATCTGCGTGGCGATTGACGTGACGCTCGCGAACGACATCCCGGGCATCCCTGAGCAGGATCACGTAACCCAGCTTGGCAAGGGCACGGCTATCAAGGTGATGGACAGTTCGCTAATCTGCCACCCGGCGATCGTCGAGCACTTCCGCTCCCTGGCTGAGAAGCACAAGATTCCGTATCAGATGGAGGTGCTCCCCGCTGGAGGGACAGACGCGGGCGGAGTGCAGCGCCTCCATGGCGGGATTCCGTCTTTCACTCTCTCCGTCCCGTGTCGGTTCATCCATACGGTCAACGAAACCGTGCACCAGAAGGATGTCGAGGCGTCGGTGAAGCTGTTGGCGCGCTACATCGAGGACGCGCACAAGGGCGACTACACCTATCGCTAAGCCGTCGTCGGGTAAAAACAGGAAGAGAGGTGGCACAGAGCGCGCTACACTACATCCGTCGCTTGAACTTCTTCCCTGCGCTCTCGGAGGAGGACAAGATGGAGCTGGCGGCGCACTCGAAGATGCGCAAGTGTCGTCGCGGCGAGTTGATTCAGCTGGGTAGCGAGGATCGCGGCACGTTTTGGCTCATCAAAGAGGGCAACGTCCGTCTGAGCATCGTGGGCGCGGGCGGCAAGAAAATCACCGTAGCGTTGCTCGGGCCAGGGGAGATCATCGGCGAGATGGCTGCTGCCGGAGTGGATGGGCCGACGGAGATCGCCGAGGCGTTGACCGGATGCGTGCTTTGCGCCGTTCCGATGGAGTTCTTGCAAAGGTTCGTTCGCCGCAAGCCAGAGGTCTCTCTCCATATCACGAAATTGATCGGGTTGCGCCGCAGGCAGATTGCGAACCGCATCCAGGACATCCTCTTCCTCACCGTCCCGCAACGCGTTGCCCGACTGCTGTTGCGCCTGGCGGACGAGTTCCCCGGAAGGACTACGGACGGAATTCGGTTCGTCAACATCCGCTTGACTCACCAGGAGATGGCGGACCTCGTGGGGAGCAACCGCGAGGCGGTTACGCTGGCTCTCCGCCGCCTTGAGCAGGAGCGGATCGCGGCGCCGGTCAAGCGGTACTGGGTGTTGCTCGACGAGGACCGGCTTCGCAAAGAAGCCGCTCTCTGATTTTTCATTTTTGTTCGCTGGCGAACACATTAGTCCGGGCTTCCCTACGTTGAATGAGTTGACACAGCCGGAAACCGGCTCAAACCAAACGAAGGAGAAGCCTTATGAAGAAGATGACCAAGACAGTGTTCCTCGCCATGGCTGCCGCTGTAGCCGTTTCGGCGTCGGCGCAGACCAAGGTGTTCAAGTTGACCTCGGAAACGCCACCCCAACAGCGAATCGCGACCGTGTTCAGCAACGCGGATTTCGAAGATTTCACCGGCGTGACTCATGACGTGATCGGCACGGTGCGGTGGGATCCGCAGAAGAAGACGGGGTCCGGCTCGTTCACGGTCAACGTGAAGTCCATTGACACCGGGATCGCGCTCCGAAACGAGCACATGGCCGGCCCGATGTGGATGAACGCGGAAAAGTACCCGACCATCACGTTCGAGTCCACCAACATCAAGCACAAGAGTGGAGACACCTACGCCGTGACCGGCAAGCTGACCATGCACGGCGTCACCAAGACGATCACCGTGGACTGCCAGATTCGTTACCTGCCTGAAAGCGAGGCAACGAAGAAGGCGATGTTCAAGGGCGACGTTCTCCACGTAAAGAGCAGTTTCACCGTTCGGCTCAGCGACTTCGGAGTCATGATCCCTGATATGGCGAAGGGTCGCGTTGCCGACGCGGTGAAAATCACCATCAGCGCGTTCGCGCAAACGGGGTGACTCCCCGGACCGTCTCCTGCACACCGGGGGCCTGCCTCTCGCTTGCGAGGGCAGGCCCTCACCCCGAGGAAAGGAACCATGAAGACTCTGTTTCGCTTGCTTACCGTTCTTGCTGCCCTATCCGCCCTCGCTTTTCTCGCCACGTTCGCCATCGAGGGATCGTACGCGAGCCGCGCCAAGCTGATTCAACGGGTGTCGGTAGACCCCGCGCTTGCCGCCCTGGGCGATGAAGGTACGCCAATCGGCGAACCTGCCCTCATGATCGTGGACGATCCGAAGGCGTTCTTGGGGAAACAAACCCCTGACGGAGCAGAAATGGTGAGCGAGACGTACCTGCAAGAGCACAAGGTCTACCCCCTGCAACTGAAGACGGTTCGATACGTCGCCGGGTTGGTGCGGCTGGGATCGGGGGCGGCTGCCGTGTTGTTGGGGCTGGCAGCGGTCTTCGCGAGAAAGCGTTCGGTCCGGCCGGAAGCCAGCAAATCCGCGGCGTAGTCGAGTATCACCCGTTCGTGGCCTTTGAACGGGTGGTCCTGATCGTTCTCGATGGGTGTGGCGCTGGACCCGCCCCCGACGCCGCCGAGTACGGTGACTCCGGTGAGAACGAAGGCGACACGCTGCGCAACACATGGGAAGCCGTCGGCGGCTTCGACACGCCGTTGCTGGCGGAACTCGGGTTCCTCTCGGCGGCGCGAGTACCGATCGAGCAGCGCAACCTGCCCAAGCCCGCGGCGACCTACGCACGCCTCAAACCCTTGAGCAAGGGCAAGGACTCCGTTACCGGGCACTGGGAGATGATGGGAATCGTTTTGAACCGACCGTTCCCAACCTACCCGCAAGGATTTCCCCCCGAGGTAATCGAGCCGTTCGAAGCGGCGATTGGGCGGAAGGTGCTCGGCAATCGCCCGGCGTCCGGAACGGTCATCATTCAAGAGCTCGGCGAGGAGCACATGCGCAGCGGTAGGCCGATTCTGTACACGAGTGCGGACAGCGTCTTCCAACTCGCCTGCCACGAAGAGGTCGTGCCGGTCGAGACTCTGTACGAATGGTGTAGGATCGCACGCGAACTGCTCGTCGAACCACACAACGTTGCGCGGGTGATCGCCCGACCGTTCGTGGGAGATCCGAATCGAGGTTTCACGCGGACCGACCGCCGGAAGGACTTTCCGCTCTCTCCGCCCCACAACCTGGTGGACGAGATTAGTGAACTAATTGGTCCAGTTCATGGGATTGGCGTGGTCCCAGAGATCTTCGCTGGCCGCGGGTTCCTCGAGCGGCCCCGGACGCAGAACAACGAAGAGCACGAACGGGCGCTGCTCGAGGCGCTGACGCGCGGCGATCGCTTCCTCTTCGCGAACTTCGAAGACTTCGACATGCGGTACGGGCACAGGAACGACCCCGAGGGTTTTGCCGCTGCCCTCGAGCGGTTCGACCGAACGCTTGCGAAGGTGCTGGGCCGGCTCCGCCCCGAAGATCTCTTGCTGCTGACAGCAGACCACGGGAACGACCCCACAACGCCTTCGACCGATCATTCGCGGGAGTACGCGCCCTTTTCGGCGTTCTCCCCCGGCAGCCCTGCACGAGGCGATTTGGGCGAGGTCGAGGGGTTTTCTTTCGTCGGTGTCACGGCCGGCCGCGCTTTGGGCCTTGATAGAAAGGAAGAGCTGTTTTGAGCTCGATCGTTGGGTGAACGGAGGAGCGGCCCTCCTCCTTCGATACGCGGATGGCGCGTATCACCGAGCTCCACTACATAACGCCAATCGAGAACGTTGCTTCGATTCTGAAGCGCGGCATCTTGTCGCACAACAAGGCCGCGCGAGTGCCGCACACCAGCATCTCGATGCAAGAGGTCCAGGCGCGCCGTGCCGCGAAGGTGCTGCCCGGCCGGCGACGGCTGCACAGCTACGCCAACCTGTACTTCAATGCGCGAAACCCCATGATGTACGTGCGGAAACACCTTCACGAGACGATCTGCGTGCTGCGCGTGAAGCCGGGCGTCATGCAGCTGCCAGGGGTCATGATCTCCAACAAGAATGCGGCGTGCACGAGCGCCCTGTTTCTGCCTTACCCCGAGGGGCTGCAATGGGTGGACTTTCGCGCCGTGTTCGCGGAGAGATGGGACTGGCGCACGAAGAGCCTGCGGTGCGCGGAGGTCCTTGTGCCCCATCGGGTCCCCGTCGAGTTCATCAGCGGCGTCTATGTGTCCTGCGCTTCGTCCAGGAAGGCCGTCGCCGCCGTGGCTCCGCATTTGCCGATTCGTGTGGACGCCAGGCTGTTTTTCCGTGATGAGGTAAGGTATTTGCGATGATCACGGTGCGCGTCGGCGACCTCTTTGAGTCCGAAGCGCAGACGCTCGTGAACACGGTGAACACGGCGGGCGTGATGGGCAAGGGCATTGCGCTTGAGTTCAAGAAGCGTTTCCCCAAGATGTATGACGACTACGTCCGTCGGTGCGAGGCGGGGCGCGTCAAACTGGGCGAGCCGTATCTGTATCGCAACCTGTTTCCACCGCACGTATTGAACTTTCCCACCAAGGAGCATTGGCGGAGCGCGTCCCGGCTCGAGGACATCCTGCGCGGGCTGCAGTATCTTGAGGACCATTACAAGGAATGGGGGATTACGTCCTTGGCCGTTCCCCCGCTCGGCTGCGGCCATGGCCAGCTGGAATGGAGCGTGGTCGGTCCAGCTCTATACAGGATGCTCTCTCGGCTGGAGATTCCTGTCGAGCTGTACGCGCCGTACGACACGCCTCACGAGGAGCTTCAGCCCGAGTTCCTGGGTGCGTTGCCCGAGGGCGCAGCCCCAGCCCCGCACACTCACATGAAGCCGGAGTGGGTAGCGCTGGTCGCGGCGCTCGCCAGGGTCGAGGAAGCCAACGACCGAGGGCTCGGCCGCACGGCGTTTCAGGCTCTGTGCTATTTCATGACGGCGTTAGGTGTTCCGACGGGGCTGAGATTCGTTCCCTCGCGCCACGGTCTTCACTGCAGGGAGGTCAGGCCGCTGCTCGCCAGACTCGAAAATCACGGATTGATTCGCGAGGTACGGGATGGCCGAACGATTCGGCTCGTGCCTGGCGAGACCTACTCCGACGCCGCGGAGGCCTACGAGGAATCGTTTAGACGCTGGCAGCGGGAGATCGGAT
>RFHN01000074.1 GCA_003695835.1 Armatimonadota bacterium | reverse complement strand
GCCTGATCCAGATATTGAGCCGCTCCTTCGGCGAAGTGATTCTCGCCCCAGCTTAACCCGAACCTCCTCGGCTTGGTCTTGGCCGAGCATCACTTCGCCGAAGGAGCGGCTCAATATCTGGATCAGGCAGGCCTCGAAGGAAAGATCTTCGCTACGATGGATGTCAGTCCGGTCCTCATCTTTCACCGGAGACAAACGCTCTTTGACCCGCGCCTGGAAGACCACGGCGACGAACTAGACAAACGGCCTATCCAAATCCAGGACGAGCCGGCGAAATTCCAACTGGGAGAGCAAACCTACGGCTACACAATTGCCGTCTGCAACCTTCGGTCCCCTGCTGTTCGCACGCTCTTCCAGGTGCCGAACTGGCACTTGGTCTACTTCGATGAAGCGGCCGCCGTGTTCGTGAACACCGCGGTGCACTCGAACGTGCAGCCCATGGACCGCGAGGCCGTTGCGCAGCGGGTCGCAGAGATAAGGGAGGAGATGCAAAGCCCGCGACCGTGGGAGGGCCTTGGGTTCTTTCAGCAGGCCGAGTCGCCGCTGCCGTATCTCGCAGTGGCCATGTTCTTGAATGCGGCTGGCTTGCCCAACGAGGCGCTCCCCTTCGCTCAGGACGCGGTCGCCGCCAAACCGTTCGATGCGGGATTCCGCGCGGTGTATGCGGGCCTGTTAGGGCAGACGGATCAGAGAGAAGCGGCGCGAGAAGAGTACGAGGAGGCCCTCCGGCTCGATCCGCAGAACTTCTTCGCTCTGCAAGGGGTCGGTCGCCTACTCCTGCAGGGGGGCGAAGCGGAGCGCGCTGAGGAGATTTTCAGGAAGGCGATCGCGGTGGCTCCGGACGACGCATCCGCCTGGTTCGACCTGGCGGGAGCGTTGATGCAACAGCAGGACTTGCCTGGTGCGTCCGAGGCGCTCTTGAAGGCCACCGAGTTGGACCCAAACAACGCCGATTACCGCTACGCTCTGGGCGTCGTGTATGCCGGACGCGAGATGTTCTCCCTTGCGTACGAGCAGCTACAGCAGGCTCTCAAGCTTAAGCCGGACGACTTCAACATCCTGGTTACTCTTGGCGAGGTCGCATTCCGCATGGGGGATCGCGATTTGGCGCGATCTTGGCTCGAGCGCGCAGAGCGGCTGGATCCGGGCAACCCGCGACTGAATCCTCTCAAGCGCGCTGTAGGCGGATAGAATACGCGGCATGCTCGCAGCGCTCGCGTTCGCTTTGTTTGTTCAGCTACCACCGCCGGCCGAGAGACCTCGTGACATCTGGGTGTTCCGATCGGTGTTGGACAGTCGTCCGCGAATGGTCACGGTCGCACTGCACGAGGATCTCTGGGTTTCGTACGATGCAACCCACTGCAGCCTCTACAAGGCCTGGAACGGAGGGGTGAAGTTCGATGGAGCTGTCTACACGACCGTTCACGGTCCCCAGCCGACGAGTTACGGCGATGCCTACGAGATGGGCATCCTGGATGAGGAAGTCTGGCGGTTGAACGGCGAGAGCGTCAAAGCGCAGTTCAAAGGGTATCGCTTCGACGGCGGGCATGTTCGGTTCCAGTACTGGCTGCCGAATCAACCGGCTCCCGTGAAGGTGTTCGAGACGCCGGAATACTCGTCAGCGCCCGACGGCAGGGTGGCATTCGTCCGCGAGTTTCGCGTGGAAGGCGCAGGGAACCGCCGCGTCTCTGTCGTCGTAGCCGCACCGGTCTATCCCGGCGAGACGCTCAACAGCACGATCTCAACGAACGGCAAGTACCGAATTCTCGGGGAAAAGGATTTCGAAGTGCCAGGCGGGCAACTGCGGGAGATGACGCTCGAGCTGGAGTTGTCCGCGAACCGCCCCACCTACCTGACCACCTACTTCAAACGGGTCGCTCCGCTCCTCACGTCCGGCAACGAGGAGATCCAAGAACCTGTCCCTCCACGAGAGCCTGGCCTTGCGATGCGCGTGTACTACGTAGGCGAGAACCTCTCGGCTCTTCCGATCTTGCTTCCGGGGCAGACGCCTAACGTCTCCATCGTCGTTCCGAAGGTGGATCTGCGCGGCCCGCAGGCCTTCGGCGGTTTGACGGATCAATTCTACGTAGAATTCACCGGGTTTCTCACCGCGCCGCAGGATGGCGAGTACGGGTTCCGCCTGACGTCGGACGACGGTTCCCGACTGACGATTGACGACAAGCTGATCGTGGACAACGACGGCCTTCACAGCGAGACGCCGGCGGAGGGACGAGTCTTTCTGGCGAAGGGCGACCATACCATCAAAATTGAGTATTTCGAAAACGGCGGCGACGAAGTCGTCCGGCTCGAATGGCGGACGCCCGGTAGCACCGATTGGGAGGTGGTGCCGACGTCCGCGTTGAGCACGCAGGCGGGCGAGGTGCGAGTCACCTCTCCCGGCAAGAAGAACGTGATGGATCCCGCGCATCGCATGCGCCCGGGTTCCGGTTTGCCTCTGACGGATGTTCACCCAGCCTTCGATCGGTACGTTTTGCATGGTGAAGAGTTCAAGCCACGCGTCGGTGGAATCGCGTTCTTGCCGGATGGGAGGATGGTGGTTTGCACTTGGGACGCGGACGGTGCCGTTTACGTGCTGGACGGTGTGTTAGGCTCGTCTCCCTCGCCGAAGGTGCGCCGCATCGCCGTCGGGCTGGCTGAGCCTCTGGGAATCACCGTCGTTCGAGGCGAAATCTATGTGCTCCAGAAGCAGGAGCTGACGAAGCTGATTGACCACGATGGCGACGGCGTCACCGACGAGTACTTCGCGGTTGCGAACGGGTGGGGCGTAACGGCGAACTTTCATGAGTTCGCATTCGGACTGCTATATCATGACGGTCATTTTTACGGCAATCTTGCGATCGCCATAGATCCGGGCGGTCGAAGCACGAAGCCGCAGAATCCGGACCGCGGGAAGGTGATCCGGATCGCGGAGGACGGAAGCTACGAATTCGTGGCGTCCGGACTGCGCACCCCGAATGGAATCGGCTTCGGCTACAACGGTCTGATCTTCCTATCCGACAACCAAGGCGACTGGCTACCCTCATCCAAGATCCTGCTGCTGGAAGAGGGCGCGTTCTACGGCAACCGGAGCGTGGATCCGGTGGGCGATGCGAACAAGCAGGAGACCCCGCCGGTCGTGTGGTTGCCGCAGGGCGAGATCGGCAACTCGCCGAGTCAGATCGCGCCGCTGAACTACGGTCCCTACCGGAACCAGCAGATTCACGGTGACGTCACGCACGGCGGGCTGAAGCGGGTTTTCGTCGAAGAGGTGAACGGGCGCCTGCAGGGCTGCGTGTTCCGCTTTACTCAGGGGCTCAACGCGGGCATCAACCGAGTCGTGATCGGGCCTGACCGCGCGATCTACGTCGGAGGAATCGGCTCGACCGGCAACTGGGGTCAAGCCGGGAAGGAGCGGTTCGGGTTGGAGAAGCTGGTCTACAACGGCAACGTCCCGTTCGAACCTCTTGCGGTGCGAGCCTATCGGAACGGTTTCGAGATCGAGTTCACCGCGCCCGTCCTGGACGGGATGGGGGAAAGCCCGGCCGATTACCGCGTCGTTCAGTGGCGCTATGTCCCGACGGAGCAGTATGGCGGCCCGAAGGTGGACGTCGAGAACCTCGCCGTCAAGTCAGTTACGTTCACAGAGGGTCGCCGAAAGGTGTTCCTGGAGATTGACGGCCTGAAAGAGGGGCATGTGGTGTATCTGGATGTCAACCGAGGGTTGGCAGACGAGGCCGGACGGGAGTTGTGGACGACAGAAGCGTGGTACACGTTGAATCAGATCCCCGTTCGAGCTCACTTGACCCAACCGAAGCGCGAGTTCATCAACGAGCTGACGTCCGAAGAGCAAGCGCAAGGATTCCGGTTACTCTTTGACGGCAAGACGCTCCAAGGTTGGCGCGGATACAAGAGTGAAGAGCCGCCGACCGCTTGGAAGGTCGAAGACGGCGCTCTCGTCCTCAAACCGGACGAGGGCTCGCGTGGCGACCTGATGACGAAAGAGAAGTTCGGTGACTTCGAATTGCGGCTCCAGTGGAAGATTTCGCCGGGTGGCAACAGCGGCATCTTCTTCCGCGTGGACAACACGCAACTTGTGCCGTGGAACACCGGTCCCGAGATGCAAGTGCTCGACGACGATCGGCACCTCGACGGTCGAGAGCCTAAGACTTCCGCAGGATCCAACTATGGTCTTCACGCTCGGAGCCGAGACACGCTTCGGCCCGTCGGGAGTTGGAACGACGTTCGAATTGTAGCCAAGGGCAATCACGTGGAATACTGGCTCAACGGTTTCAAGGTCGTCGAGTACGAGATCGGTAGCGAAGAGTGGAACCGATTGGTGGCAGAGAGCAAGTTCAAGGACATGCCGATGTTTGGCAAGGTTCCGGTAGGGTTCATCCTCTTGCAGGATCACGGCGACGTGGTCTGGTACCGCAGCATCCGGATCCGCGAGCTGAAGTAGCGCCTACTGGCGGTCGAAGAACTCGTCGGGGGGCGTGCGCCCCTCGTAGTAAGCCTTCGGGTCGAGGCGCTTGACGTGCATATCTATGAACGCCACGTTCGTCTTCTCCATGTGCACGGGGTTGGGTCGCCCCCAACAGTCGGTATCGGGTTGACTCGGCGGAAGCAGAAACTTGCCGTCGTCGCCACACCAGCTGTTGGGCACACTGGACTTCGCTTCGATGAACAGCACGGTCTCGCTGGGGTTGGCGATGTCGCTTGTCTGAAACGCCGTGTGTTGCTGGGCGTTGGAGAAATCCAGCGCGATGGTCGTGAGGTAGAGGGCGTTGTAGCCGTAATGCGAGGTGATGGCGCCGTTCGCGTCCGCCTTGGACACCGTACTGCTCGGACAATGCCAAACCTGCTTGTTGTTCAGGTAGGGGTCCGTCATGTCGTGCCATAGCTTGAAGCTTGCCCCTTCGGCGTACGCAGCGAGCGGGAACCGCCCATCGTGATCAGTCTGATACAGATCTACCGCGAGGGCAAGGTTGCGAATGTTGCTCGCGCAGGCGCTGGCCTTCGCCGCCTCCCTCGCCCGCATGATGACAGGAAAGAGGATTGCCGCGAGAATGGCGATAATCGCGATGACGACCAGCAGCTCGATGAGCGTAAAGGCGCTCAGGGGTTTCTGAAATCTCATGCTAATAGATGGAGTCCGGGAAGTAGAACCGCTCCGCGTTGTCTGGGGTTACGAGCTCCACATCCAGCGTGATATGACGCGGGAAGAACTGCAGGATCTCCTTCCGCTTCCCGTCTCGGAGAATGGAGACGGCTTCGTGGATGCCGACGGCGATCATGGAGGGAGAGTAGGTTACGGTCGCGGGGTACATCGGGTCCTTGTCGAGAATCTTCTTGACGACGTCCTTCATGCCCCCGCCGCCGATCAGCCACATTTCGTTCTGGCGGCCGGCCTCGCGAATCGCCTGCTCTGCGCCGAGCGCCATATCGTCGTCCGCCGCCCACACCGCGTCAATCTTCGGGTGCTTGAGCAGGATGGTTTGCATCACTTCCATCGCCTTCTGGCGGTTCCACATCCCGCTCTGTTGATCCAGGATCTTGATTCCGGGGTAGCGGGCGAAGACGGCCTTGGCGGCCTCCACGCGGTCGGTGTTCACCGTCGAAGGGATTCCTTCCAAAATGACGATATTGCCCTGACCGTTCAGCTTCTCCGCGATGTACTCGGCAGCCTTGCGTCCGAACGCTTTGTTGTCGCCTTCGATGAAGACATCCGCGACCGGTTCCAGGAATCCGCGGTCCACGTTGACGAGAAGGATTCCACGCTCATG
>RFHN01000073.1 GCA_003695835.1 Armatimonadota bacterium | reverse complement strand
GGAATGGCCTGGACGAACACTTTCCGCCCCCGCGTTGCGGTCGGGTTCAGGACCCATTGGCGGCGGTACCACTCGGCGAACGAGACCCCCTCCACCGTCGCGCCCGGGCCGCCGTTCAACGCGTCCAGCGTCGCTTGAGCCAGGCTGATGAGCGCTGGGATGTTGCCGGATATCGAGGGGTCAGCGTAATACTGTTGCAAAAAGGTCGAGAAGAACCCCGGCCATTCGGTGATCACCTTGGCCCAAGCCGTTCCCGCCATCATGTACCGCATCAGGTAGATGCCTCCGAGCGAGCCGCCGGGCGGGAGCGGAAGATTCTTGAGGTTCGGGGCGATGAATCGGTCGTTGGCGAGGGCAGGTTGGTTGTACCAATCGTAATGAGCGCTCACATCGTAAGTTGCCAGAACGACCTGCTGAATGAAGTTCGGATCCAAACTGGCCGGCAGAGCGTTGGGGATTCGCACGGTCGCCATGGTCGCCGCCCGGGCGAAGCCCTCCGACCAGGCGTCGAAGTCAAAGATTGCCGGGCCAAGGTACGCCAGATAGAGCGTGTGAACAAAGTTGACGGCCGCGGTCTCGCCGGCTGTGTAGACCGGAAACCAGATGGCTGGAGTGCCTGTGCCGTCGTCCGGTAGATAGATCCCACCCGCCACGGCGTCGCGGTCACCGATCGTCGCGTCCATGTTGTCCACTCGAACGGGGCCGCCCTGGAACGGCATGCCGAAGATCGTGTTCATGTGCGGCCGAGCGGAGTTGAACACCGACTGCAAGAGCGACCGGTAATCGGGCGGAAAGGCGTTTTGGTGACCGTCCGGACGGAACTGGAGAACGAGATCTCCACCGCCCAGTGTCATCGCAGCCCCGTACCCTCCCGTCAAGAGGCGCCCATTTCGCCGCAAAATCACGACCCGAGGGACGTCGAACGAGACGCCATCCGGAACGACTCCGATCCGCCGAAGGCCGCCAACGTACGCCTCCGCGAAGCGATCTGTCGCCTCGACCTCTGCGCGAACGGCGTTCTCGACAATCCGGCGGATCTCATCGGATTGCGCCGGGCCGCGCGAGCCGATGTCCACGATGAGCGCAGACCGCGGCGCGGAGTACGCGCAGGCGACGAGAGACCAAAGGGCGACGGCGACTGAGAAGCGTAGACTCACTGGCATCGTGGTTTTACCTCTCGTTAGACGCGCCACTTCGAGACCGGTGTTCACCGGACAGCCTACGGAGCGACGAACGAGTCGATCTGACTGATCGTGTAGCTCGTGTCCGAGAAGCCAACGCCCACCACGACATAGTAGTACCGATGACCGGAGACGAGCGATGGGCCGGTGTAGAACTGGAAGTTAGTCGCCGTCCCGTCGCTGGTCCAAATCGGATCCTCTTGGTAGCCGGGGTAGTCCTCGAAGAGGAACACATAGTAGGTGTCCGCGTTGAAGACAGGCTGCCATCGGAACGTCAGCGGGAAGAAGGTCGGGTTCTGAAGCTCCAGGTCGCCAAGCGGGATCGCGGAGACCACATCGCTGAACGGGCTCTCCGACCCGGGCTGGTTCGGGTAGTCGGTGTTCAGTCGAGTAATCGCGTAAAAGTACTGCGAGTTCGGCTGGAGGGCGTCGTCAATGTCTGCATAGAAGGTGGCGAGCGGATCGCGAAGGAAGTCGATGGCTCGGAGATTGCCCGGCGTGGTGCCTCGATAGATCCCGTATCCAAGAAGCTCCCGCTGGCTGACGAAGTCCCAGAAGAGGTCGATCTCGACGTGGTGTCCGCCCGGGAAATCTCGTCCTGATGCGCGGGCGACTCGGTCGGGTCGCAAGAGCCTCTTGATCCGCTCGTAGGCGACGCTCTCTTCTCTACTGCGGTTCGGCTCAACCGGCGAGGTCCAGGCAACGGCGCCGAGGTTTTCCGGTCGCTGCTGATTTTCGTTGGAAGAAAGGCGGAGGAAGAAGTTCACCGTCGAGGTGTTCCCATTGGTGATGACGACGGTGGTGTTGTCGTTCTCGTACCCGCGCGCGGAGGCTTCGACGAAGTACTGGAATCCGCCGATCAAATCGTTGATTCGGTAGCGCCCTTGCGCGTCCGTCCAGTCGGTCCATGAGCCGAGCGGAGCACCAACGAAGACGCGCACATCAGGCAGGGGAGTCCCAAACTCATCCCGGACGACGCCCGTGAGCGCGCCCATCTGGTTCGCGGGCCCCACCACGATGCTTACACTTGTCGTGCGCTCCGTGTCGAATACTTCGGCTTGATTGGAGCCTTTGTAGAGGACGCCGTTCTTCACGATCTGGGCGGAAACGCGGCGGACGCCTGTGGGGACGTCACGGATCGTGAACGTCCCGATCGGAGACGACTCGCCGGCAGCCCTTCCGTCCACGAAGATCTGCGCTCCGCGGACTGGGTCGCCGTTGATGTCGGTCACCGATCCCGCGATCTCCCCCTTGCCCTTTCCAGGGCTACAGCCGGCAGCCAGCGCGGCGAGCGCTGCCGAAAGAATTGCCAGTCGTAGAGTTCGGCGCGTGAACATTGCAACCGTTGGACGAATGAAGTAGCGCTTAATTACGAATCGAGGCGAAATCGAACGTGAGTTCGAGATCGAACCCGGAGGAGCGGTAACTGTTGCTCGCGTTCAGATCGCCGAGGCTTCGCCGATCGCGCAGGCGATAGCTGGCTACGAGGTTGACACCGCGCCAGATTTCGTACTGGTAGGCAAAAGTGAGGTCCGAAGTTCGGTCCGGGAGGTATCCGGAGACGTTGCCCGTCGAGTATCGCACGAAGAGCCGCTGTCTGGGATCCAGACGGTATCCGAGAAGGGCGTCGAACCAACTCGTGTTCTGGCCGAATCCGCTCAGGCCCGACCCTCCGAAACTGCTCCCGGAGTAGGACAGAGAGGCATCCCATCGCTCGGCGAACTTCGTGCTGGCGCCGAACGTCATCACCGTCGTTTCGCTGCTCCCTGGTAGGTTGAGGAACGAGACGTTGGCCTGGCTGATGTCCGCGTACACAGAGGTATTCGGGCTTGGGGCCCAGTTTGCCGTGATCCCGTAGGAATCCTGGCGGCTGTTCGTACGATTCGCCCCTTCGGACATGGTCGAAGTGAAGTGAGCCGAGAGGCTGAGAGCATCGGTCGGAAGATACTCCGTGCGCAACTGGAGTAGGCGAGCGCGAGTCGAACCCAGGTTGGCGTTTCCGCCGAACGTCCCTCCGGAGAACCCGTTCCCGTTATAACCGATTCCACCGCCCAAGTATCCGCCGACTGCGGTGATCGCACCTGAGGTGGAATCCGACCAAGTGAGGTAGGACCGCAGACGGCTTGAGAACTCGTAGCTCGCTTGGAAGGAAAGATCTCGCCCGCTGCTCTCCTGTCCATCCGAAACCACCGTGTTGTAACCGATGCGGCTCGTGAGTTGGAGCTTCGGCGATGGTTGATACGTGTTCGTGAGGCGTACGCCAGTCAATTCTGTCGTCACCAGTTGAAGTCCCTCCCCTCCGAACTTCGGCGCGCGGATTCGCTGGCGCGTCGCTTCGAGGCTTGTCGTTAGTCCTTTTCGCCTCGTTTCAACCCCGGCTACGAGGTTTTGGCTGGAGTTCGGCCTTCCGTCGTAGCTGCCGGAAAACGTCGAGCCTTCCAGGTAGTACCGCAGGCGCTCCGTCGGCTGATAGGTGGTGGAGAGCCGCAAGTCGGAGGACTCGCCACGAATCGCCTGCAGCCCGTTTTCGGCAAATGTGGGCGTCGTGATCTTGTACTTCGATCCGGAAAGACCGATCTTGAAACCCTTCGAGGCGTCGTATTGGAAGCTAAAGTCTCCGCCTGACTGATTCCTTCGAAAACCGGTGGATTCGACGTTGATAAAGGTCGAGGGGATGTCGGACCAATTCAAGCGCGCGTTCAGCCGTCCCAGCTCCGTGCGGAAAGTGGCGGACTTGGCAAAGCCCTTCTCCAGACCGAGCGGCGTATTCAAGCGGCTTTCGGCCAGGTTGACGTCGAGGCGAGTCTTGGCGTTCGGCGTGTACGCGAAATCCAAGCCCTGCACGACTCGCGCCCCATTGCCAAACGTCCCGGGGCTCGGTTTGGGCGTGTAGGTCACTCGGATGATGGACGTGCGCGGCATGAAGCGCCGGAAGTAGAACACCTGCTCGTTGTTCGGGTCGAAGAAGTAGTCCACACCCTCCACTTGTGGCACATTGTCAACCGTAACCAGGATCGGCCTGTCTCGCAACGGCGGCTGCAAAAGGTAGTACGGGACGTCGGGTGGGCCAAAGCCTTCGAACTCCTCTGTTGTCTGGGAAAGACCCGTGGAACCCACCGCCTTCTGTTCCACTCGCGTGAAGCCGATGTCCAGACCGCTCATCGGCGTCCAAACGACGCTGCCGCCAACGATCGCGCCGCGCGCGTTGTTCAAACCCCTCGACTCGTACGTAACTGTGATGACGCTCGTCGGCGGAATCACTCGATTCAAGAACGTGATCGTTCCGATCTCGTAGTTCGCCACATAGTCCGTACCCAGGACCTGATCCACGCCGTCCACTCGCACGCGCAGCGTTCCATCTACGATACGCGAACCGTTGAGGTAGTAAGGCCCTGCGCTGTTGTTGCCGTTGAATGAAATCGTTCGCGCCGACGTCTTCGATCGGGTCGCGACACCCGTAACACGAAGATTCCCAAATTTCACGTCGGCTTGCGCCCCTTGCGCGAAGCGACGCAGGCTCACCAACTCGTTGCCGCCGCCCACACTCGCGTTGATGTCTCCAAGAGTGACTTTGCCCCAATCCCTTTCAAAGGTCAGCGCAATCCGCTGGCTATCCGGGTTTGCGTACTTGTACGTAGAGAGGCGAACGTCGAACGAAAGGACGCCGAGGACTTTATCGCCGGAGATCGTAACGTCGCCAACTTGCGAAAACTGGCGGTCGCCTTCGCCAAAGTAGTTCAACTGATTGAACGCCTCGCGGTTTCCCTCGACGTGGTGGGAGCGGAAGGCAAACGTTCGCTGGCCGGAAACTCGCACTCGGTCAAGCACTTGCGAGTTGAGCCAGTCAAGCCAGGCTTCGGAGGCGACTGCCGTCGCTCCGCACAGCGCAATCAGGCAAGCCAGACAGCGCTTCCCAGCCAGCATGTTCAAAACTCGCACTACGATAGGTTCAGCCTCGCCTTAAGGATATCAACATTTCGACGCGCGAGCGCAACCATTTCCGCCGTTTTCTCCTGCATTCTACTGGTTAAAGACGCTCGATCGCGCTCGAGGTTGCTGAAGGCATCCCAAAGGCGCTGGGCGCTCAGGCCTTGAACGGGCACGGGAGAGGGCAGGCCCGCCTGGTCACAAAAGGCGACGACCTTGGGATCGTAGGCGATCATCAGCGGGACGATGCCCGACTTGGCTGCAAAGATCCCAGCGTGGAGGCGCATCGCGACCATCGCGTGCGTGCGAGCGATTCGAGCCAGCATTTCGGACGGCGTGTGAAGGTTGCGAATATCGGGACACCGCCCGCCGTGCAGCTTCGCGATCTCATCCAACAGTTTCCGATCCATCTCCGTGTCCATTTCGAGCAGCACGGGAACGAACTGATTGCGGAAGAGCATTTGGGCGAAGTCGCCGAAGGTCTTTGCCAAATCCTTTTGGCCCTTCACAGGTCGAGCAGAAACCGCCACCGCTTGCATTCCGGCTACGTTGAACTCGGTTCCCGGATGCTGCGAAGGCTGGAGAAGCCAGGCCAGATCGGCGGTTACCTCCAAGGGGCCTCGATAGCCGAGCTGCCTGGCTACGTTCGCGCTATGAGGATCGCGCACCGTGAGAAGGTCCACCTGCTTCAACGCGGCGGAAGCGGCGCTCTTGCCGAGCATGCTCGTAACCGGACCGATCCCTTGCGCAAGAAGGAAGACCGGCTTCTTCATCTTCTTGGCCTTTTGAATCAAGCCGGTGTAGTATCGAATCGAGAAATAGCTCGTTGCGTCTTGGAGAATGCCGCCACCGGCAAAGACGAGAGCGTCGCTCGATTCCAACTCCTTCGTGAAGTAGTTCATGTCGCGCCGCGGGATTCCAGGAACGCCGATGGCGCGTTGCAAGCGCTCGGGATTGCCCGCCATGGCAACGATCCGCGCTCCCGTGCCAGCCATCTCTTGGTAAAACGCTTGGAGAAGGGCGTCATCCCCTACGTTGCCGCACCCGTAGTAACCAGCCAGCAGCAGCTTCATAACAGCGCCCTCTGTGGGGAGGTGAAGAATCGGAGATAGATCGCGCGAACGACCCAACCCAACACCAAGCCGATCAGCAGACCCAACAGCACCCTCAGCGCCGAAGCCGAGACCGGCGTATGCAGATGGGCGAACGTGTTGACCATGCTCACCTGTCCGATCGCCGCCACGCCGCCAATCAGCGGAAGCAGGCGACGATCGCCGCGGGTTAGCATCGTGAGCGCAAGAACCATTATCGGGTGTCCGATGAGAAACTCCTTGGTGCGAGGTCGGACCGGAAGCAACCGATCCAAGAGCGAACGCAACTTCAGCTCGAGACCGCTTACCTGGCTCGGCGCGTCGTTGCCCGTGCGAATCAACATGTATCCCAACGCGCCGACGACGACAATGGTCAAGAGGAACCCTCCCCAGCGAACCGCAGACGAGAGCAACTCGCGAAGGTTGGCCTGCTCGGCGGTCAGGTAGACCGCCACCACGAGGGGCGGCAGGAAGTGCGCCAACTTCACGCCCAAGAACTGCTTCGCCTGAATCATGAACGGTAGATCCGAGAGCAGAGCAGCGACATGAAGCCCCCCGACGATGCTCACCCCGCTAATGAGGCAGTAGAGGAACAGCCAGTCGTTCTTGCCACCCTTGCGGGACGCTGAAAACAGCGCGAGCATCGCCCACGTGGGAAAGGCGAGCGCGGCAAGCAGCGCCAGATAGCGCGGATCGTCGTACAGGCCCGCCATCACTGCGGACACAAACACCACGAACCAAACACAGAGGATCCAAATCGCTCTCGCAAAAAGGACCATCCCGAACCATGCCACAAATGTGCTGACCCCCAAGAGCACGCCGAAACGCGCGAGCGGAAACGCATTCACCTCTTGGAACGGGTGGGCGGGCTTGGCGGAGAGACCCTTCTTCGCCAACGAACGGTTCAGCGAGTACACGAACTCCGCGTAGGTCTGAACCGGGTCCGGGCTGATCGGGCTTGGCGCTCGGAGATAGCAGGCTCGCACGTTCCTCTCGCTGGCAGCCAACGTGTAGCGTCCCACCGCTTCAGAAGGGTTCATCCGATCCATTTCGACAGGAAGCACACTGTGGACGCGGACGACGTTGGGGAGCATCTCTTCCTTGTAGAGGCTGTCTCCCATCTGCTGAACGAACTCTACGGTGCCATACCACATTCCGGACTCTTTCAGAAGTCCGGCCCCTGTCTTGACCAGGTCGCGCCACCCAAGGGTCTGGTCCGCGCTGAAGATGACGCCGGACGCCCCAGCCGCCTGCGCATCCTGAATTGCGTCGCGGACGTACGCCTCCGTCGCACCGGGCGGATTGCCGAGGCGAGCGACCACCTCGAGGCCGAGTCGTCGCGCCAGCCCGCACACATCGCGATCCAAGCCTACGCCGAACTTCGCCAGATCGCTCAGCCGCCCTGGGACGAGAATCGGCCCCTCGGAGTCGCCCAAGATGGTGGTTCCGGCCTTCGATTCCGCCCCCTTGGGAAAGCGATTCTGCACAGCGCGACGAATCTGCTTGGCCAGCGCCGGGTCGGGGCAGAGGAACAACTGCCCCTCGCCATCCGAATTCATCGGCCTCGACGTCGGAACCAGACGGCCCGAGGACAACAAATCCGCGAAGGTGTCCTCTTGGACGGCCACGCTCGTGGCTCCCGCACGTTGGAGACGGATGAGCACCTGTTTT
>RFHN01000072.1 GCA_003695835.1 Armatimonadota bacterium | reverse complement strand
GTTCCAGGTTGCCCGAACGAGGCAAACTGCTGGGGCAAGAAAATCAAAGCAACCGCAAAGATGATCGGAATGACGCCGGCTGCGTTGACGGGGATCGGCAAGTACGATGTTTGTCCTCCCAATACGCCGGTGCCCGTGTGACGGCGCATGTGCTGGATCGTGATCCGCCGCTGCGCCACGGTGAAGTAGACGATCAGAGCGGTAATCGCGATGAAAATCAGCAGCAAGAGACCGATCTGCCAGATCTGCACAACGCCGGTTCGCGCCTCTTCCATCAGCAGCGAGGTCTGATACGGCAAGCTGACGACGATGCCCGCGAAAATCATCAGACTGACGCCTTGGCCGATCGCCTTTTCCTGAATCTGCTCGCCGAGCCAAAGCACGAACTGAGCGCCTGCCGTCCAGAAGACGATGATCAGCACCTTGTCCCAAAGCGTGAGGTCACCCAGTCCGGCCCTCAGCAATCCGAGAAAACCAATGCTCTGGAAAACACAGAGAACGATCGTCAGCAGCTTCGTTCTCTGCGCTTGACGCTGCCGCGCATACTGGCCGCCTTCCTGGTCCTCTTGCTTCAGCGCAGGAATCGCGACCTTCATCAACTGCATAATGATCGAAGCTGTGATGTATGGATTCAGCCCCAAGCTAAAGATGCTCAAGCGGTAAATGCCGCGTCCGCCGAACAGGCCCAACATCTGCAAAAGCGAGCTGTTCTTGACCAGCTCCGCAATCGTTCCCGCGTCAAACCCGCGAATGGGTACCGACACTTGCAGGCCGATTGCGTAAATCCCGAAGATGGCGAAGATGAAGAGGATCCGTTGCCGTAACTCCGGCTCATCCCACGCCATTCGGAATGTGTCGGCTAATTTCACAGACGAACGACCTCGCCCCCTGCCTTCTCGATCTTCTCGACCGCAGTTCGACTGAACGCGTGCGCCTTGACCGTGAGCTTCTTCGACAGCTCGCCATGCCCGAGAATCTTCAGGCCATCCTTCATGTTACCGACCAGTCCCAATTCACGCGCCCGGTCAGGCGTCAGTTCGTCGCCGTCCTGAAGCTCTCGATCGAGGACGCCCACGTTGAGCACTGCGTACTCAATGTGGTTCGGATTGCGGAAACCCTTCTTGACCGGCAGACGGCGGTGGATTGGAGTCTGACCGCCTTCGAACCGGGGGTTGATCGTGCTCCGAGACTTCTGCCCCTTCGTGCCGCGACCGGCGGTCTTGCCACTGCCCGAGCCAATTCCGCGCCCTACTCGGCGCTTCTTCTTTCGGGCGATTCCAGAATTCCCAAGCAGATGAATCTTACTCATGGACAGGACGAACCTCCACCATATGCCGCACGTTGTGCAGCATGCCGCGCAGAGATGGTGAATCCTCGTGGATCACCACCTGGTTCAGCTTTCGCAACCCCAGCGCCTGAAGCGTCTTTCGGTTTCTGGGCTTGCTACCAATCGGACTCCGTACTAACTTGACTTGAATCTTCATTTCGAGACTCTTCCTCGCGGACTTTCGCCAACCATGGCGTCAACTCTTCGGAGGGCAAACCGCGCTGCGTTGCCCGATCCTCTGGAACGACCAATTGCTTGAGTGCATCAATCGTCGCGTAGGCGCAGTTCACCGCCGTACGACTTCCCAGCGTCTTCGCCAGGACGTCGCTCACGCCAGCCAACTCCAGCACGACGCGAACCGCTCCACCGGCGACCACACCCGTACCCGGGCTGGCCGGCTTGAGCAGGACGGTCGTCGCGCCCATCTTGCCAATCACCTCGTGCGGAATAGTGCGCCCTGCGAGCGGCACGTCGATCATGTTCTTCTTCGCAGCGTCCTCGCCCTTTCGAATGGCATCCGGAACGCCGCGAGCCTTGCCGATCGCAACGCCCACCTTGCCATTCGAGTCGCCTACCACGACGAGGCAGGACCAGGACGGCGTCTTGCCGCCCTTGTGGGTCTTGCTGACTCGGCGCGTGTTGGCGACCTGGGAATGGACGCCGTCGCCGAGATCCCTTCTTGATCCTTGCATTGAGAACCGCATACTAAAACTCCAGCCCTGCCTTACGAGCGCTATCGGCCAGCGCAGCGACTCGACCGGCGTACCGGTACCCGCCGCGATCGAACACGACCTTGCTAATCCCTTTCTCCTTCAATCGTTCGGCGATGAGACGGCCCACTTCGACAGCGCCCGAGACCGCGCCACCGCCTTCCACACCCTTCTCCAAGGAGCTGGCGTGAGCGAGCGTGACTCCGGCCTCATCGTCAATCGCCTGAGCGATGATGTGTCGCAGGCTACGGTACACGCAAAGCCGTGGGCGCTCTGCGGTGCCACGCACCCGCTTGCGGATGCGCTTGTGCCGAATCTTTCGCATATCCTCTCGTGTCTTCGTTGCCATCGTTACGCCGTCGCCCTCTTGCCTTGCTTCAGTTTCACCACTTCGCCTTCGTATCGAATTCCCTTACCCTTGTACGGGTCAGGCTTTCGAATCTTGCGAATGTCCGCGGCGATTTGGCCGACCTTTTGC
>RFHN01000071.1 GCA_003695835.1 Armatimonadota bacterium | reverse complement strand
CGGTAGCACTGTCCGGTGGCGGATTGCTCCCCGCGGCGGATGATCGCCGTCGCGGTGAATCTGCCTTCGACGGGAGAGACCGTGACAGACTCCAGCCTGAACTCGCCTGCTGGGATCGCGGCTTCGACCGTCGCCGATCGTTCCTCCGTGCGGGCAGGACGCGCGGCTGGGATCGGCTCGCCTTGTGCCTCGCGGTGGCCCTTCGCAGCCATACATTCCTGGCTTGCGCGGTTGATGAGATTGTCCAAAGTCGAAGCGAGGTGAACGTTCTCTCTTTCTCGAGTTCTGCGGCCTCCGAATACGCCGACGCTGAGGGAGATCGGCTTCGACCCGCCCTCGACGACCGCGCCTCGGATTCGATCCACGATGCTGTTCGCCAGGATCTCGGCCTCCGCCCGTAGGCGCAAGGTCGCAACGACGAACTCATCGCCGGCATACCGACACACGAGGTCCCTCTGGGGGTCGGTCATCAGAAGCAACTCTTCGGCGACGTGTTTGAGCACCCGGTCGCCCACGAGATGTCCAAACCGCTTGTTGTATTCGCCGAAATCGTCCAGGTCGAAGAAGAGGATACAGATCTCTCGACCCTCCGCCAACCTCGCTACGCCCCATTCGCGGAGAGCGTCGCTCCAAGGAAGGCCCGTGACGGGGTCTACGTTCCTGGCGACATCGCCCAACAGGTCTTGCGCGAAAACGATTCCGTAAAAGGCGCCGTCGCGAACGACCGCGACCCGGTCTACGCGTTCCCGGGCCATCATGTCCGCCACCCTTGCAAGAGGGTCGTCCGGGCTCGCCATGAGGATCTCATTCGTCACGTACCGCTCGACCAGCGCCTCCTCGGGCACACCGACCAGGTCCTCCATGTTGAGGATTCCCAAGAATTCGTTGCCTGAGAGGACGCCCAGCGCCTTGACTCCGTGACCCTTCATGAGCAGGAGCGCGCTCCTCACTCGATGCTCCGGATTCACCCAGAGTGGCCAGAGAGCCAAATCTCTGACCGTCTTCATTCCGCTTCCCGGCGTACGGCCGCCTGTAGATAGCCTATCGTATCCACGCCCGGTGGGATGCAAAAACCCGGCCGTTACGCCGCTTTCGTTTCCAAAATCAGGTCCTTTTGCTGGCGTTTTCAACAAGCTCTCTCCCGGCCAGTGCCGTAATGCGCTCGATGCACTGGCAAAGCGCTGAATCGGAGCGGCCGACCAAACGAGCGACCCTCCGAATCATTCCGTAAATCTCTCCTTGCGATAACTGGAAATACGCCGCGATCTCCTCTTCCCGTGCGCATGCTTCTCTTGATAAGACGTATGCCGACACGCTAAGGCACGCGGCTTCCAGTTCGCGCCGGCGCATCTTACCTGCACCCGCGCGATAGGTCGCATCCACGACCCGGTCGAACAGCTCCCTCTTTCGACTCGCCTCTAACACCGGCAGCAAAAGACCGAACGTCAACAGGGGGTTGAAATCGAACTCCCTTCCCGACGCGAGCAACCGCCTCGCTGCGCCTACGATGGCGTGCCCGCTGGACCCGCAGAGAGACGCCACAAACTGGCAGGTTTGCGCACTCACGAGCCTTCCCTCGCGCCGAAAGATCGTCTGCGCGATCTCCCTCTTGTCGGCCAGGTCAGGCTCTCCGATCGCCGCCCGTTGCCATCGTGACGGCCGGGGCACCATCGAACAACACTTTTCGGACGAGGGAACGCACAGTGTCGGCGCCGACGCACGGAGGCGCCTCTCGAGCAGAGCCGCGACAGCGGCGCCGAGACGCGAGGAACCCCCTTGGCGGTAATTCAGATCGAGGATGAGCCGCGCCGCCCGCTCCCCCTTCGCCAGGTCCGAATCGTTTTGAACCAAGACCGGCCGGCCGTACTCACCTATCAGCGCCCGGGACGCCGCTTCGGCCAACAGCGACTTGCCCCAGCCCGTTGGGCCAGAGAGGAGCAGAAAACCGCCGCGGCTCAACCATCGCTGTACCTGCTCGGTCGCCTGCTCGTTTGAAGCCACGACCGCGACGCCGGCTTCGGCCCAACGAACTGAAAAGCTTTGCCCCCAGGCAAGGTTGAAACTCTCTCCTGCTGCTTGTATTGCCCCCATCGCTCACTCCGCCGACGGCGCCCGCCCCTCGAAGCCGTCGGCGATTCGTATTATCCCGCCTGGGCTGATTTCCGGCAAGGCGCGTACAGAGGGGAGTCCATGCGGGCAGGAGTCAACCTAAGGCTCGGTTTCGCTGTATTCCGCGGCGTTTCATTCAGAGGGAAAAACCAGGCGAGTTTCTCACGGCGCTTCGGAGCCTATCGTTCTACCCATGGCCAGAAACCTGCTCTTTGGGCTGCGAGTTCTCCACGAGTTTTCCCCATGCGCGGGCGCGAGACCATCCACTCAAGATTCCTGGGCAGCCTTCCGATAATCCTACCAGGCTCGACGAGCCGCCAGGATGGAAAGACCCACCTGAGAACGGCTAATTCCTTAGTCGAACCACAGAACACTACACAACGGAGGATTCGAAAACAGATGAACTTGCTGAGCAAGAAGCGACGCCGGGGCTTCACCCTGGTCGAGATCATGATCGTCGTCCTGATCATCGGCATCCTGCTCGCGATTGCCGTGCCGAACTTCATTAAGGCGCGTGAGACTTCCCGAACGAAGTCCTGCATCGCGAACCTTCGCCAGATTGACGCTGCCAAGGAGCAGTGGGCGATGGACAACAAGGCCGCCGATGGCGCAGCGGTTTCCTGGGCGAACATCGTCCCGGACTACATCCGCAAGCAGCCGGAGTGCCCGTCGGGCGGCACCTACACCATCGGCAACGTCGGTACGGACCCGACCTGCACGATCTCCGGTCACGAACTCTAATCTCAGACGGGGGCGAGCGACTCGGCAAGTCCCCGTTCGGGACGGCAGCCGGCGGCGGCTCAAAGGGGCTGCCAACCGACTGCCGTCCCTTTGCCTAACCTCCCAGGAGAGAGGACAACAGCCATGCACATTCGACGCGCCCGCGCTTACACGATTGCTGAAAACCTCTTCGCCATCTTTTTGGTGGCGATAGCGGCCGCCGTCATGGCCGCCTCTCTGCCCATCGCCAACAGCAGCCGCGCACGCGCAGATCTGCTGAACAAGGCGACGGGCATCGCCGAGAAGGAGCTGGAGCTCATTCGGCACGTCGGATATCAAAACCTGACGGCTTCCAAGCTCTATGACCTCGGGCTGCTCGACAGTACCGCACCCGGGGCCAACGGCATGTACCCGTTCACGAACGTGGACACCGGCGTGTTCGACGCCCCAAGCCAGGTCCTCCCGAACGGAAAAGGGTGGGTCGGGCTGCAAACCGTTGCTACCGACTTGATTGAGGTCACCGTCCTCGTGACCTGGCAGGAGCGTGGCCAGCAACGCTCCGTGACCGTCTCGACCCTGGTGGCTAACCTATGAGAACCGTCACACGTCAAAGAGGTCTCTCCGTCTTGGAGATTCTGTTCAGCGTCTCGATCTTCGGATTGGTCATAGCTGGGGCGCTCTTCGCTCTCATTGGGACGCTCAACGCCTGGGACAAGGGCCAAGCCCGGATCCAGGCCGAGCTGGAGTGCCAGCAGGCGCTCCGCCGCGTTACCTCAGCGCTCCAGGAAGCGATGTACGCCGAGGTGGACGCGGACGGTATGGGAATCACCTACCACCTTCCACAAAAGGACGCGCAGGGCAGCATTCTCTATCCGATCACCTGGGACGGCGTGGTACGACGGATCGAACTCGACGGCTCCACCCTCCAAGTCTGCGACCAAAACGGCTGCCAGCCCCTGCTTGACAACGTCATCACGACGGACCCAAACGATCCGACCAACGGGACCTACGTGATGTTCGTTCCCTCGGCCGGCACGACCGTCCGCCAGGTAACGGTTCAAATCGTCGTGGCCCGCACGCTGAGGAACAACGAGACCGTTACGGCAAGGGCCAGAGAAGCAGTCAGGCTCAGGAATGTGCCGAGCCTCAACTAACGCAGTTTTCCGGGCGGCAACCTTCGATTGGAGGTGCAAACCATGAAACAGATTCGACGAACGAGGAACGAAGGCTTCGCCATGTTGGCGACGCTCGGCGTCTTTGCGCTGATTGCCGTCGCCGCGAGCGCCTACCTCAACTCGGCCACTCAGACCATTCGCCTCGCTCGAAACCACGAGGCGGACGTCCGCCTGACCTCGGCCGCTGAGGCTGGCGCACAAGACCTTTTGCTCTCCCTCTGGAAACCATTTAAGGTCGAACAGAACTTCGACGATCTTGACGCCGCGCTCGCTGGCGCGACCGAAGAGAACCCCGCAGCCGTTCACTCGGGGGATGTCAGCTCGGGAGCCAGGTACGCGGCCGGAGTCATCGCGTACACGGAGGTGGATTCCTACAATCGCCTCGCGACGATCCGGTCCGTTTCCTGGGAAGATACGAACAACAACGGCTTGCTGGACGCAGGCGAGACTCGCAAGGTCCTCGAGATCAATCAGGTCTTCTCCCTTGAGCGAAGCCCCGTCTTCGACTACACCTACTTCGTGAACAACTACGGCTGGATGCAGGGCTTCGCGGACTGGATGCTCAAAGTCAACGGGGACATGAGGGCGAACGGAAACTTCGATTTCTCCGGCGGAACCCCGACCATCAACGGGTCCGTGTACGCCTCCGCGAACAACAAGCTCGTTCCGCCGGCGCCCGGCTACGTCAACATCACACCGGTCCAGCAAACGAACTCCGCCTACAACGCCGCGAACGACCCGCGGCGGCGCCAGGGCTACGACCCTGCAAAACACGGCACAAAAGGCTCAGCAGAGTACGAGAAGTGGCGCGATTTCATTTACGACCAACAGGGCGATGTCGTAACCGGAAGGCTCGCGGGCGCCGTCATCGGGGACTCGATGGGCCACCGACGGTACAGCGGACAGACGCTCGACCCAACGCCGACGAAAGAGGTCGTCATGCCGGACCTGGATGACATCTCCAAGTACGTCTCGCTGAGCACCTCTTACGTGGACGACAGGCCCACCTTCGACAACGGCGCTCCCAACCCCGACTACGGCGAGGGCGCCTATGTCAAAGTTTGGGATTCGTCTCAGAACAAGTACGTGCGCGTGGACACCAACGGAGTCGTCCCCGGGTCGGCAATCCTAATCGGCTCGTCCAGCAAGCCGATCCTGATCCACGGACCGGTGACCTTCTACGACGACGTCGTCATCAAGGGATACGTCCAAGGGCAAGGAACGCTCTATGCAGGCCGCAACGTCCACATCGTCGGCTCGATCCGATACAAGAACCCGCCCGACTTCCGCGGCAGTGACCCCCAACAGGTGGACAACGACAACTCCGCCAAGGACATACTCGCTCTGGCGGCGCGTGGAAGCATCATGATGGGGAATGTCAAGAAATTCGGCTTCCCCTATCCGCTCAAGTATATGACGCCGCCTTTCACCAAAGGGCGGTACGACGAGTACGGCAACTGGATTCCGCCCTTCAACGCGACGGAAACCGACTACACCGGGCGGAAGAAGTACCAAAGCGTCTTCAGTGACAACACGATCGACGCGATCTCCGAACCAATCAACCAGCTCGACTGCATCCTCTACACGAACTTCACCGGTGGAGGCCGCCTGGGCGAAGGCGGTGGCGGCGTCGTCTTCAACGGTTCGATCATCTCGAAGGACGAAGCCATGGTCATCTACTCCCTGCCGATGGTCATGAACTACGACCATCGCATCCGAGAGAGGACCTTGACGAAGAAGCCTCTCATTGACATCAAGCTGCCTCGCACGCCGTCCACCTTCCAGGCCGTATGGCAAGACCGTGGACTGTTCATCTCAGGAGGTTCGTAGCCATGAAACTATACAAATGGATCATCGCTTTCGTCATCGCCCTCGCCGTCTCCACCGCGGGGCACACGGCGATCGTAGACAACTCCGGCCCGCCCATGAAGAAGCCGGAGCTCAGCGACACGGAGAAGGAAAAGCAGATGACCGGGCCGAACTTCGTCCCTTCGACGGGCGGAGCGGCATTCGATGCGAGCAAGAACGCTCCCGGGATCGCCTCGGACGATGAGGCGAAGGGCGCGATCAGCGGTGCGCTCGCAAAGCCCGGTCAGGGAGACGAAGCCGGCATGCAAGCGCTGCAGCAGGCCGCCGAGGATGTCTCAGGCAGCCACGCTCCCCGCTGGTTGAGGACCGGTTTCCTCGGGCTGCTCTTCCTGCTCTTGGGCTTTGCGGTAGTTCTCGCCCTCAAGAAGATGGCGGAGAAACCGTTCGGAGCAGGACCGCCATCCAAAGGCAAGAAATAGACCTCTCCACTAAAGAACTGCGGCCGCCTTGATGTCCAGATAACAGTTCACCAAGGCGGCCGCCAGCGCTTCCGGCTCCGCATCCAGCGTCCTGACGCCGCTCTGACGAAGGTACCACGAGGCACGCTCACGGTCCTCTTCGACCAGCCGCGCCGCTGTCGAGAGGAACGGGTCGCTCGACTCCATGAGGCGCCGCGTGTTCGGATCCGCAACGGTCACGACCAGGCACACGTGGTGACGCGCCAACGGACCGAGGATCGAGAGCAGCTGTTTCGCCACCTCCGGCTGGTCCACCTCTGTGAACACGACGATGAGGCTTCTCCTCTTCCATCTCGAGGATAGATACGCGAACGCGGAGTACGCATCCGAAGCGATCGGCTCCGCCTGCAGATCGTGCACCGCCTCGATCACCTCACCCAACTGCCCCCTCCCCTTCTTGGGCGGAATCCACCGCTCTACGCGATCCCCGTACACGAGAAGCCCTAACTGGTCGTTGGCGTGGATCACCGCATTCGCCAACAGCAACGACGCGTCGAGGACATGGTCCAGCTTTTTCCGGCCGCCCGCATCCGCCATCATGAGGCGGCCGTAGTCCACGATCAACACGACGGACTGGTTCCGCTCCGCTTCATACTCCCGAACGATGAGCGTTCCGCGGCGAGCCGTCGCCTTCCAATCTATTCTTCGGTAGTCGTCGTCCGGAACGTACTCGCGTAAGCTCTCGAAATCGGTGCCCAAACTCCGAAGGCGGGAGCGGCGGATCCCAATCTCGCGCAAGTGGCCGCGCTGGTTCAACAAATCGAACTTTCTCAGAGCGAGCACGTTCGGATAGACGCGAACGACTTGCCGCGTCTTCAATGCCTGTTGGCGGAACACCAACCTCAACCATCCTGACGCGCGGTAGAACGTATCGCGGAAAAAGAAGTCCCCTCGCTCGGAAGGAATCACGTGGTAACGCAGCTCGACAGCCCGCCCAGGCGCCAGCTCCACCTCGAACTCGCGGCGATCGAATCGAAACCCGGGCGGTGGCTCCTCCCGCAACGTGCATCGGATCGTTCGGTCCGATTCGTTCGTCACCGAGAGGCGAACCAGATTCTCCACACCAACGCTCAAAACGCGGTCCATTCGCCGCTCGATGCGCAGCTCGCGACCGTCCGGCGCCGTGAGATACGAGACGCCTGCCAACAGCAGAACGAAACCGGTATAAGGCCAGACCAAGCCGAGAAAACGCGGATCGGCGATCCCAAGGACGGACAGCACCAGCGATCCGCTCAGCAAAACGAAGAAGCCTGTCCTGAATACCATTCACCCATGCTCCACGGGTACCCTTTCCCCGAGAGTGCTTCAACAGTATACGGTTCTCACACCAGAGAAAACCTTAGTCGAGTACCGGATTGCAGGCCTCGGCAGCCGCGTCTTCGCCTACCTGATCGACCTGGTGCTCCTAATCGCGTACATGATGCTGGTCACCTATGCTGCGACCGTCCTCGCCTTTCTCGATCCGGGAGCTGCGACCCTCGTCGCCGCCGTGGCCTCTCTGGCTGTCCCGTTCGGCTATCACTGGCTCTTCGAGACGTTTTGGAATGGGCAGACTCCCGGAAAGAAGGCGCTCGGCCTGAGAGTGCGCATGGCAGACGGCACGCCCATCACTCCAGCCGCAGCCTTCTTGAGAAACGCACTCCGCATCGCAGACATGCTCCCGGGCACTTACACCGTCGGCATCACCGCCATCTTCTTCACGGAACGGAGCCAGCGTCTCGGGGATCTCGCTGCTGGCACCATCGTCGTACACGAGGGCACCAACAAAGACCCAGTCCGGCTCGCGAGCGGGCTTACCTCGGAGCAACACCCCCTCGAACACCTTCTCCCCGACATACGAGGCCTGACCCTGGAAGAGTATCTCGCGGTCAAGACCCTCTGCGACCGGTACCCCGAGCTTCCGGCTTCCGTCCAACAGAGGATGCTCAAGGAAGTGTGGATGCCAGTGGCGCTGCGCCTCAAGATTCCCGAATACTCCAACATCCACCCCGTTTACATCATGGAAGCCCTCGTGATGAAATACGCGAGAGAGAAGGGTTTTCTCTAATCGGGAAAACTCGGTGTGGATGCAAGAGGGAAGACCTTCCGACGACTCCCTTTTCCCCAGCCGCCAAGCGTAATACCAACCGATCCCACACCGAAATCCACCATCGCACACCCTGTTCCGTTTCCCTCAAGGTACGCTCGAATCGGCTCAGAATCCGGGTGTCGGAACCTAAGTTTTGAACAGAATCCACAGGTAAGAAGTGAATAAGAGAGCTTAAATGAACCTGGATTTGTCTTCCGAAACGGATGTTGACAAGCTCGCGCAGACGGAGATCGAAAGCCTGACCCTCGACGATTTCCGTTGTTATCCGCACCTGAGCCTCGAGCTCTCACCTTCCAGGAACATCCTGCTTGGCCCCAACGGTTCAGGCAAAACTTCGGTCCTGGAAGCCCTCTATCTGGTTGCCACGACGACCTCGTTCCGAACGAATACGCTGAGCGAAGTAATCCGAAGAGGGTGCGAATCCGCTCACATCGCGGTGGATTCGACCCTTCCACCCGCCGTCCTGGAGATTCAGATTCCCGCTCGCGGT
>RFHN01000070.1 GCA_003695835.1 Armatimonadota bacterium | reverse complement strand
CATCCCTGTGCGTCCCTCGGAGGGGAAATGCGAGGTCGTGTTGTATACACCGGACCACGATGCCACCTTCTCGGATCTCGACGAGCGACACATCCGTAAACTGATCGAGGTGTGGCTCGATCGGTACGCCGATTTATCTAGTCAGAAAGAAGTACGGTACGTCTACATTTTTGAAAATAAAGGCAAAGAGATCGGCGTGACGCTCACGCACCCGCACGGGCAAATCTACGCCTATCCCTTCGTGCCCGCCCTCGTGCAGCGACGGCTCGACGCCCAGCGAAGCGACCCCCATCGCTTTCAGAGATGGCTGGATTGGGAACTGAGCGAAGCCAAGCGGATTGTGCATGCAAACGCGCACTGGGTGCTACTGGTCCCCTTCTTCGCACGTTATCCTTATGAACTGCACGTCGTGCCCCGAAGGCGCGCCAACGATCTCCGCGCGCTGAGCGATGAGGAGAAGGCTGCGCTCGCCTCCGCTCTCAAGATCGCGGCGCGGACCCTGGACAATCTGTTCGGCTTCTCGATGCCGTACATACTCAGTCTCTTTCAGTATTGGGAGAGTTGGGCGGCTCTCTCGTTCGAATTCACGCCGCCCTACCGGACGGCTACGAAATTGAAGTACCTGGCGGGCAGCGAGGCGGGCTGTGGGGTGTTTATCAACGACGCCTTGCCCGAGGACACAGCGCGAACTCTGCGCGAGCGTCTCGCGACCTGACAGGAATGCCGTAGCCAGCGCCGCCTCCATACGGAAGAAGCCTCTTAACGCCGATAAGAAAACCGTTAGCCAACGGGACTTCGGCGGACGCGGGGCTTCTTATGGCGGAATTCGGACAGACACTTCTGGTCGTCGCGAGCGCAGGGGTCGCGGCCTTCGTACCCTCGTCGCCCTCTTCGATGGCGAACCTGTCGCTGCTCGACAGCGATACGCACACCTACCTGCTGGCCGCTTGGCGTGCCGAGCAGCAGGGCGACTACATCCAGGCGGCTCGCTACGCGCGGTTGGTTGCGCCGCCGGAGGAGATCACCTTCCGCGTAGTCTTCGACGAACCGAGCGAGGCACGTTCCGAGCAACTCTCCGACATCCTCGAGGAAGCGATTGGGCAGTGGAGCGGCTCGGGCGTTCGATTTGTGGAAACAGATCAGCCGAACGCAGTCCTTCAGATCTCGTTTCGCGAAAGAGTTCGAGGTCGCAGTGGGACGGTCGCGGGCATCACGCGAACCCACCGCTCGCTCACGTCCGAGGGCGTCGTGACGATCCGGGCGGAGATCGAGGTCTCGACGCGATCGCCCTTCGGTTCCGCGCTTCCGGAGGACGCGATCCTGAAGACGCTGTTACACGAGCTGGGACACTTCTTTGGATTGAAAGATAGTACCGATCCGCTTGATATCATGGGGCCGGTGCGGCTGGGGCGCTCCAACGTCGTGGACCTCACCGAGGCGCAACGCCAAACCGTCGGATTTCTCTCGGGCGAGGCGTGGCGACTCTCGACGTTAGCGCCGACCGCCACAGTAGACCCGCGCGAACGCAAACCGCGCGTCTTTACATTCCCGAGCCTCTAATCGGACGCGGGCGGAAATTCGGGCGACATCCGATAGATCCAGATTTGGCCGGTGTGATACGCCGCGTGCTGCGCCATACGCCAAAGCGCCTGCCTGCCCGTGATCGTCGGCCCCAGCGGCGAACGAAACTCGCGCTGAAGCTGCTCCATCGTCGGATTGGCAATGGCCTCGCGGGCGATCGCTGCGGAGCGGTCCAACAACTCGGAGAGAAACGATTTCGTCAACTCCTCATCGGAGAACGGGAACGACTCCTGCTCCTCTATGAACGAGGCGATCACCGCGCGATCCAGCCGTTGGTCCTCCGGCGTGGCGTGGGGATCTCTGCCAAGAATGCGGCAGCCGAGATAGTGTTCGGACCCCGCGACGTGGGCCAGCATCTGCGCGATCGAGTGCGCATCTCTCCAAGGACGCCAACGGAGCTGTCGGTCGTCGAGATCCTCCCACGCGCCGGCAAGCCTCTCGCGCGTAAACAACCAAACCTCTGCGAATTCAGTCATATCGCCACGATTATGCTTCGTTATCTGCCGACCAGCGCCCTCAGGAAGAAAGCGAGATTCGCAGGGCGCTCCGCCAGCCGGCGTGTGAAGTACGGATACCAGTGCTCTCCGTATGGCACGTACACGCGAACGATGTACCCCCTTTTCAGCAGATCCCGCTGAACGTCTCGGCGGATGCCGTACAGAAGCTGAAACTCATATCGGGACCGCCCGATCCGTTTCTCAGTTGCATGGTGGATCAGCGCTTCCATGAGTCGGTGGTCGTGCGTTCCGAATGCCGGATAGATGCCGTCCTCGAGCAGGCGCCGGCCGTAGCGGAGAAAGGCGTTGTCCACGTCTCTCTTGGATTGATAGGCGATGCTTTCGGGTTCCGCGTAAGCGCCTTTGACGAGCCGAATCCGAACCCCCTCGTGAATCAGATCCTCGAGATCCTTCTCCGTTCGATAGAGCATGCTCTGCAGCACTGTCCCCACATGCCCTCGGTACGAAGAGTGCACGGCGAGCACGGCGCGGAGGGTGGCGTCGGTGCACTGACTGTCCTCCATATCCACACGGACGAAGTTGCGCGTCCCTGCCGCCACTTGGACGATTCGCTCCAACCGCCTCGTGGCTGCTTGCTCGTCCTGCAACAGACCGAGCTGGGTCAACTTGACCGAGACATTGACGTTCTCCGGCATAAACCCGCCGTGGTAGGGGGAGTTGGCGATCCGTTCCAGCAAGTCCACGTAGGCATCCGCCGCTCGATCTGCCGTCTCGCAATCCCTCACGTTTTCGCCGAGCAGGTCCAGCGTGATCCGAAACCCGCTCTCACGCAGCTGAGCCACCGCCTCCAAAGCGGACTCCACGGTCTCTCCCGCGATGAACCGACGAACCACGCGCCGCGTGAGGCGACTATTGCGAACGAACCGTTCCATCCCAGGTCGGCCGGCAACCGAGAGAATGACGTGGCGCAAGAGCATGGACGCGCGTATAGTACCGCTTGCAACCGTCGGCCAAAAGGGGTGGTTAGGACTTCCCTCTTGCCACGAGAACCGGGTTGGGAAGGAATGTCAGTTTCGCGGTCGGATAGTAGGCTTCCAAGATCTGCTGGTAGCTCTGTCCCGCCAACGCTCGCCCCTGCGCGCCCGCCTGGCACAAGCCGACACCATGCCCCCAGCCTCGCCCTCGGATTAGAACCCCTTGGGAACCGGGGATGGCCTCATCAATCAGCAGGCTTCGCACGCGGTTGACACCGACACGGGTACGAAACTCTGTCCCCGACACCGTCAGCGAGCCGCCGGCGCCGACGAGACGGACCCGCTTCGCTCGGCCGCTCGGCGTCCGCTCCAGGATTTCAACGCGTTTGAGTGCGCCCAAGCCTGGGTAGTCGGTAAGCAACGCCTCCCATTGAAAGTGTGGCGACCAAGCTCCGTACGGCGAACCGGATTCGTCCAAATCTTGAATCGGCCGGAGGTACGGGAGGGGCGTGCCGCCGAAGGCCTCTTCGTTTCCGGCCGTCACGCCTCCGCTCACGGTGCAATAGAGGGCCTGAATCGGCGCTCCCTCATATAGAAGCACTAAGTTGCTGGTCAACCGGACGGCTTCATTCGTCTGAGGGCGCTCGCCCGCGGTGCCAAGATAGGTTTGACTAGAGGTGGTGTCGTCTAAGTCATAGAGCGCCGCGGCCCTTCCCGCCATGCGGGAGAGCGTGTAGGTTCGCGCAGCAATCGCCTGCGCCTTGAGCGCCTCGGGCGCGAAGGACGGCGGCATCTCGGACGCCAACACGCCCATCAGGTACGCCTCCAAACCGAGTTCGTTGACGACGACCACTACCCCCTTTTCGGCCCGAAGGCGGAGCCTCCCCCGATAGGTGCCCTGCGCCTTACCCTTCACTTCGATCGTGCGACCCTTCGGCAGGGCGACGACCTCGGCTGCCTTCAGCGAACCGGCTTCGAGGCGATCGCCGTTGGCTCGGAACTGGACCGGCGCACCGCCCTTCACCTCTTGGGCGGGCTCGCTCGCGTTGGGGAGAAAGAGGTCCAACCCCTCGTCGGCTCGGATCTCTACCGACGACACGCCCCCGATCCGATTGAGGATCACTCGAACGAGACCCTCAGCGGGCGCGAGCGGGCCCGTTGCCGCGGCGATTCCGGCTATAGCGAGGTGCGCGAGAAGCATCCGGGGAGATTATGGGTAAATCCGACGTGGCGGGATAGGGTATCCTGGCGCCACTGCCATCGAAACCGAATCCGAACAAGCTGCGCTGGCGGCCTTGACTTGGGCTGTCAGGGTTCGGTACACTATGAGTTTGCCCACACGGTGCGCGCGGAGGATTGAATGAAGGAGATCAAGCACGCCTCGAAGCGGACGGAACGCGTCCTCGAGGTGCCCAATCTCATTGAGCTACAACTGAATTCGTACAAGCAGTTTCTCGAAGAGGGTTTGCCGGAACTTCTGCAAACGTACTCTCCGATCTATGACTTTACCAATACGAACTACATCGAGTTCACGGACTTCTCGTTAGGGCAGCCGAAGTACTCGGTGGACGAATGCCGCGACCGCGACATGACCTTCGAGGCTCCCCTCAAGGTCGGCGTCCGCGTAGGCGGCAAGGATCGCGAGGTCATCGAATCGGAGGTCTACTTCGGCGACTTGCCCCTGATGACCGACAACGGCACGTTTATCATCAACGGCCGAGAAAGGGTCATCGTCTCGCAACTCGCCCGTAGCCCGGGAATCTACTTCGAAGAGGACGTCGAGCGATCGCTCAAGACCATGGAACGCGACCTGTCACTCCAATCCATGGTCAAGGTGCAGATCATCCCGGCGGAAGGCTCTTGGATCGATATCGAGCAGGACGCCGAGGGCGCCGTGATGGTCGGGATCACCCACACGCGGAAGATCCCGCTGACGCAGTTCATCAAAGCGATCGGCGCATTCGAGGAGGCCCGCCTCCCGATCAAGAAGCCACTCTCCCAAGCTTTGCACCGCCGCCTTGCGGCCCCGCTGGCCCATCCGGAGACGGGCGAAGTCATCGCGGACGCAAAGGTTTTGATCACGCCGGAACTCATCAAGAAGGTCCCGGCGGCGCATCGCGACATGGAAGTCGAGGTCTTCTCTGCTGTCGGCACGAACGAAGACCTCATGATCACGTTTGGCGAGTTCGAACACCTGAAGGATTTCGAACCGGAGGACCTGATTGGCAAGCGCTCGCTGCGAGAGATCAAAGAAGGCGAGGAGGTCATCCTCAAGCCGTTCGCCAAGATTGACCAGGGCACGGCTTTCAAGCTCGCTTCCATGAACCTGAAGGAGATCGTCGTCCTGAAGGTCAACGAGTACATTGACGCCTCGCTCGAGCACGACCCGACGACGGACTGGAAGAGCGCCATCATTGATATCCACCGCCAGCTTCGGCCGGGCGAGTCGCCCACGGAAGAGAACGCGCGAAACTACGTCTGGAATCTGTTCTTCGACCGGCGCCGATACGACCTGGGCAAGGTCGGGCGGCACCAGATCAACCGCAAGTTCGGTTTCGACTTTCCGCTGGATGTCCGCCACCTCACGGTCGAGGACCTGGCGGAGACGGTTCACCGGATGGTGCAGGTGCGCGACAAAGAGGTCGAGCCAGACGATATTGACCATCTCGCCAACAAGCGAGTGCGCGCCGTCGGCGAACTGCTCGCGAGCCAGATGCGGACCGGTTTCGCGAGGATGGAGAAGGTGGCGCGGGAGCGCATGACCAGCGCCGATCCGGAAAGCCTGCTGCCCAGCATTATCCTTAGCATCAAGCCGGTCAGCAGCAGCATCAAATCGTTCTTTAGTAGCAACCAGCTCAGCTCCTACATGGACCAGACCAACCCGCTGAGCGAGCTGACGAACAAGCGAAGACTGTCCACGCTCGGCCCGGGCGGCTTGGACCGGCGAAAGGCGAAACTCCAGGTGCGCGACGTGCACCGGAGTCACTACGGCCGAATCTGCCCGATCGAGACGCCGGAAGGCCCGAACATCGGCCTCATCAGCCAGCTGACGGTGTACGCCCGAGTCAACGAACTCGGATTGATCGAAACCCCGTTCCGCGTCGTTCGCGACGGGAAAGTAACGGACGAGATCGTCTACCTCGTTGCCGGCGAGGAGGACCAGAAGTTCGTCGCGCCGGCGGATGTGCCTTACGACCCTGAAACGCGAGAGCTTCTTTCAAAGGAGATTCAGGTTCGCCACCGCGGCACGTATCCGGTCGTCTCGCGGGATGCTGTCGAGCTG